>DATCZY010000412.1:0-13605 GCA_036525655.1 Lysobacterales bacterium
ATGCAATGAATGTTATGATGCCAAGTGCTGAATAGTGCGGACCTAGGGTGATTTATGCCGATTCGAACGCTCAAAAAAAATGACGTTGCCCTGATCGGGATCATGTCCGACGCGAACTCGAGCTACAGCAGGGGAGCGGCGGCAGCACCGGAATACATACGCCGGGCCTTGCACTGCGGCTCTGCCAACCTGTACTCCGAGTTGGGTGTGAATCTGGCTGGAAGCCCCGCTTTTGTGGATGTCGGTGACAGGCAGGTTACAGACGATCCGGAATGCTTTCTGGGCATAGAAACTGATATAGCTGAGATTGTTAATCAGGGCGCGATGCCGCTGATACTGGGCGGTGACCACGCCATAAGCTACCCGGCTTTACGTGCCATCCACCAGGCACATGGCCGGGTTAACATTTTGCATTTTGACGCCCATCCGGATTTGTACGATGACTACGAGGGCAATCCCTGGTCCCACGCCAGTCCATTTGCCCGCATCATGGAAAATGGTCTGGCCAGCCGTCTCGTGCAGGTTGGAATCCGAACCCTGAACGAGGGTCAAAGGGCGCAGGTTGAACGTTTCGGTGTCGAGACGCATGAAATGCGAAATCTCGATCTGGCTTCAATCGGCCATGATTTCGAAGGACCCGTTTACATCAGTTGTGACATCGACGCCCTGGATCCCGCCTTCGCGCCCGGTGTTTCCCATCATGAACCGGGCGGGCTGTCGGTCAGAGACATACTGGGTATTATCCAGCGCCTGCCCGATCGCGTCGTGGGCGCGGATATTGTCGAGTTCAACCCGCAACGGGACATCAATGACATGACGGCCATGGTGGCTGCGAAGTTGTTGAAAGAAATCGCCGGCAGGATGTTAAGCAACCGGTCTTAGCGATTTACAGGCGAAAACCAGGGTGGGGACGTGTCAGCGCTGCGTCCTGACACCGGTTCCATAGGCGACCATTTCAAGGGCGTGCAGGAATCGTCCGGAGATTGAACTGGTAATAAAACGTACGTTGACCAGCTTGTCCAAACCAAGCAAATCAGCTTCCTCTTTCAGGCGGATCAGGGCCTCGCGGCGTCCGCGTTGTACGAGGCGCTCGTAAGGTTGAATATTCCCCCCGACCAGGCTTTTGAAGGTGATGATCAGGGTTCTGAAATAATCGTGCGCCATCACCACAGAACCGATCAGAAGTGTGCTGGCTTCAGGTTCACAATGCGCGGTGTTTTTACAGGTATTGACGCTGATATGTTGCAGTGGTGCTTCGCGTGCGCTCAGGGACCTGAGGTGCCGCCGTTCAAACCAGGCTGCGAGCGACCAACCCGCCAGACCGACGGCTAGCACCTGCAGAACGTTATAAAACATCATGTCTGACAGGGTTTCGCCACCAAACATAAAATTAACCCAGTCAGGCGCATAGCTTAGAGCCTGTTGAAGTTCCTGGGTCGGGTCGCCGGGCTTTTTCACAGGTCGAATTTTACCGCGGTGCCGTAGACCATCAACTCGGCCGCACCGCCGGTGATGCTGGACGTGGTCATGCGGACGTTGACGATGGCATCGGCGCCGAGGGCCTCGGCCTCTTTTTTCATGCGGCCGATCGCTTCCTCGCGGCCTTCGACCAGCAACTCCGAATAGCCCTTGATCTCGCCGCCGACCAGGCCCTTGAAAAAGGCGCCGATGTCCTTGCCGATGTGCTTGCCGCGGACGGTTGAACCCTGCACGAGCCCCAGTTCCTGGATGATGGTTTTGCCCGGCACCTTTTCGATGTTGGTAATGATCATGGCAATCTCCCCTTACTCGGGCCGGTTAATCGGTGATGAATATGCTGGCAGGTTGCTCCAGCATTGCTTTCAAGGCCTGTATCATCATGGCCGCGTCAAAGCCGTCCACGAAACGGTGGTCGAACGAGGACGACAGGTTCATCATCAAACGGACCACGATCTGCCCATCCACGACGACCGGCCTCTGGACCGCCTTGTTGACACCGATTATCGCCACCTCGGGCAGGTTGATCACCGGTGTGGTGACGATGCCGCCATGTTTGCCGAGGCTGGTGATGGTGATAGTCGAACCGGAGAGTTCCTCGCGTTTTGCCGTGTTTTCCCGGGCGGCGGTTGATACGCGGCGTATTTCAGCGGCCAGTTCGTTCAGGGAGCGTGATTCGCAGTGTTTAACGACCGGTACTTTCAGGCCATCCGGGGTTTGCGTGGCAATACCGAGGTGAACGGCTTGATACCTGCTGATAATGTTTCGTTCCTTGTCGTACAGCGCGTTGCACTGCGGAAATTCCTTCAATACCCTGGCCAGGGCGAGGCCGATGAACGGCAGCAAGGTCAACTTGTCTTCACCCGGTGTTTTTTTGGCGTTTAAAAACTGGCGTAACGACTCCAGTGCGGTGACATCAATTTCCTCGACGTAGGCGAAATGCGGGATTTCATGGTTGGCCTCCGACATACGTTCGGCAATGATGCGGCGCAGTCCGATCACCTTGATTTCGGTGACCTCATTTGAAAGTTCTTTCGCCACGGCGGGTTTCTCAGAAACCGCCGTGTGACCGGCGAGGTGTTGTTCCAGGTCGGCTCTAAGGATTCGTCCTCGGGTGCCGCTGCCGCTGACCTGGCTGAGATCGATACCGGCTTCACGCGCCTGACGGCGAACCGAAGGCGAGGTGAGGATGGTTCCGGACTGCCTTGGCATGGCTGGCTTTTCCAGCGGGGAAGGCGTGCTGACGCTTGTGACGGATTCCTCGACTGCAGCGGCGGGCGCAACTGCCTGCGCGCTTGCGGCGTCCTGGTCTTCCTCAACCTCAAAAACAATCATCGGGCTGCCCACGGCGATCGTGTCCCCGACCTCGCCCGCCAGCCTGGTTACGCGGCCTGCGACGGGCGCCGACAGTTCAACCGCAGCCTTGTCGGTGAGCATGGCGCCGATCGGGTCTTCTTCGTTGACGTGATCGCCGACCTTTACCATCCATTCGGCAATTTCGGCCTCGACCAGGCCTTCACCCAGGTCGGGCAGATTGAAAACGTACTCTTTCATACCGCCTCCATGATATTGCGAATGCCGGCTATGATCCTGTCCTGAGCTGGGAAATAGTCCCATTCAAAAGCATGCGGGTAGGGTGTTTCCCAGCCGCAGACCCGCTCGATCGGCGCCTGCAGGTGCCAGAAGCATTCTTCCTGAACGGTGGCGACCAGTTCCGCTCCATACCCGCTGAACCTCGACGCTTCGTGGGTGATCAGGCAGCGCCCGGTTTTTTCAACTGACTTCTTCAGTGTTTCGACATCCAGCGGCACCAGCGAGCGGACGTCGATGATGTCGGCCCTGATACCGGCTTTATGCACGGCTGCCTGCGCGACATGGACCATCGTGCCATAGGTGATGATGCTCAGTTCATCGCCTTCCTCGACCAGCGCGGCCTCGCCCAGCGGAATCGAATAGTAGCCCTCCGGCACTTCACCGCCGGGATGATTCGCCCACGATACGGCGGGCTTGTCCGGATCACCGTCGAAGGGTCCGTTATAAATACGCTTGGGCTCAAAAAATACCACCGGGTCATCGGATTCTATGGCGCTGATCAACAGTCCCTTGGCATCGTAGGGGTTCGACGGCATCACCGTCTTGATGCCGGAGAGGTGTGTGAACAACGCTTCCGGGCTTTGCGAATGGGTCTGCCCGCCGCGGATACCGCCGCCACAGGGTGCGCGTACCGTCACCGGTGAGAAAAACTCGCCACCGCTGCGGTAACGAAGACGCGCCAGCTCGCTGATGATCTGGTCGAGACTCGGGTAGATGTAGTCCGCAAACTGGATTTCAGCAACGGGCCGCAGGCCATTGACGCCGATACCGATGGCAGAACCGACGATGCCACCCTCCGCTATCGGTGCGTCGATAACCCGGTGTTCACCGTACTTGGCCTGCAATCCGTCGGTGCAGCGGAACACGCCGCCGAAATAGCCGACATCCTGACCGAGGATAATGACGGTCGGGTCCTTGTCCATCATCACGTCGAGGGCGGACCTGACCGCCTGGATCATATTCATCTGGCTCATTCTGCAAGCCCCCTTAAAGCCAGCAACTGCTGGCGCTGTTTCTCAAGGTGAGGCGGTACTTCGGCGTAAACGTCGTCGAACATGACGCGCACGTCCAGGCGCGGCCCCTCGGTCATGGTGCCGTAGGTGACGGCTTCCTTCCAGGACTCGTTGACAGTCTCCTTGAGTTCTTCGATCAGCGCTGCATGTTGTTCCTTCGACCAGTGACCATTGTTGATCAGGTGTTGCTTAAGTCGTTTGACCGGATCACCCAACGGGAAAGCTTCCCACTCGTTCTTGGGCCGGTAACGCGAGGGGTCGTCGCTGGTGGAGTGGGCGCCGCCGCGATAGGTCACGTGTTCGATCAGGGTCGGGCCACCGCCCTGGCGAGCGCGTTGGGCGGCCCACTGCGTGACCGCGTAAACAGCCAAGAGATCGTTGCCGTCCACGCGTACGCCGGGTATGCCCAGGCCCAGTCCGCGAGCAGCGAATGAGCGTCTTTCACCGCCTGCAAAGCCCTGGAATGTAGAAATGGCCCACTGGTTGTTAACCACGTTCAGGATCACCGGCGCCTGGTAGACGGCGGCGAAAGTCAGTGCGTAGTGAAAATCCGCCTCGGCGGTGCTGCCGTCACCCACCCACGACGCTGAAATGTGTTCCTCACCCTTGATGGCGGATGCCATGGCCCAGCCTACCGCATGCGGATACTGTGTCGCCAGGTTTCCGGACACGGAAAACAGGTTGGCTTTCTTGTTGTGGTACATGATGGGCATCTGCCGGCCCTTGCACATATCCCTGGTATTGGAAAGGCACTGGCACATCAGGTCGACCAGGCTGGTGCCGCGAAGAATAAACAGGCCCTGGTTGCGATAGGAGGGAAACAGCATGTCTCCGGGTTCAAGCGCCATTCCCTGGGCGATCGAGATTGCCTCCTCGCCGAGGGACTGCATGTAAAAGGAGATCTTGCCCTGTCGCTGGGCGCGCTGCATGCGGTCATCGAACTGCCGGGTCAGCAGCATCAGACGCAAGGCCTCTCGTAACTGGTCAGGTGTCAGGTCGGGCGCCCATTCACCCTGGGCCATGCCGTCATCATCCAGTACCCGCACCAGGTCGCTGGCCAGGTGTTCGATCGTGCTGGCGGCAGCTTCGCTGTCAGGCCGTGCGACCGCACCGGCTTCCGACAAGGCGAGGTAACTGAAATCAGGTGCCTGCCCGGGTCTTGCGGAGGGTTGGGGTATATGCAGTCGGGATTTCGGTGTCATTTAATTCAATTCCATATTTTTCTGTTATTGGTCAACCGGCTTCGCGGCAACGGCAGCGCCTGCAACGATGGCTTCCGCCATGGCGTCCGCGATCACGTTGGTGGGTTTTTTCAACTTGTCCGCGGTGACGAAAATATCTTTCAGACGCCCTGGAATCAAGGCGATTTGAGCGTGAACATCGGCTTCGGTTTTGTCGCCCATGTATTCAAGCGAGACGCTGATGATACCCCCGCCATTGATGACATAGTCTGGAGCATACAGGATGTTCCTGTCGAATAATCTTTTTCCATCAGCTTCGGTGGCCAGTTGATTATTGGCGGCGCCGCCGATAACCGATGCCTTGATATACGGAATGCTTTTGGCATCGAGCACCGCACCCATGGCGCAGGGCGCCAGCACATCGGCGTCTTCAAAAAGGATTTCCTCCGGGCTCACGACCCGCGCACCAAAGTCGGCCCGGGCGCGTTCCAGATTCTTCTCATTGACATCGCTGATGACCAGGCTGGCGCCCGCTGCGTGCAACTGCCGGCACAGGTCGTAACCCACTTTGCCGACACCCTGCACCGCAACACGAAGGTTGGCAAAGGAATCGAGACCGAGACGGTGTTTTACCGCTGCGCGCAAGCCCAGGAATACACCGTCAGCCGTCCACGGAGACGGGTCACCGCCGGCGGAGCCTTCCGCGGGTGGCAGACCTGCTACGAAATCTGTCACCTCTTTGACCAAACGCATACTGTCGACGGAAATACCCACGTCTTCGGCGGTGATGTAGTGACCGCCGAGCGAATCGACACATCGGCCAAAGGCGCGGAAAAAATCATCGGATGGCGGAGAATCGGGGTTCGCCATGATCACCGCTTTACCGCCTCCCAATGGCAGGCCCGCCATCGCGTTTTTATAGGTCATGCCACGGGATAAACGCAACGCGTCCCTGATGGCATTGGCTTCGTTGTCGTATTGCCACATCCGGCAGCCGCCGGCGGCAGGTCCGAGTGCTGTGGAATGAATCGCGATGATGGCCTTGAGCCCTGTTTGAGAATCGTGAAATTGATGGATGGATTCGTGTCCCCGGTTTTCTGCATTTTCGAAAAATGTCATGGTCATTCTCACTTTCCAGTATTTTTGTGACGAAAATTTCTAGTTTCAATATAGCAATATCATGCAGAAATTGTATTGCGAAGTGGCTGATCTGGGGTTGGTCAGCGCATATAATATTCAAAAATATCCCCAAACAGGAATTGGAAATGCAAAAAATCAAAATTGACAACTTGGATCGTAAAATATTGCGCCTCCTGCAGTCGGATGCGAGCCTTTCGGCCGCGACCATTGGTGAGAAGGTCGGCCTGTCGCAATCACCTTGTTGGCGGCGTATTCAGCGTTTCAAGGATGCAGGGCTGATCAAGGAGCAGGGTATGGTTTTTGACCGGGCAAAACTGGGCTTTGAAACGATGGTTTTTGCACACGTCAAGCTGACCGCACATGGCCGCAGCAAGGTCGCTGAGTTTGGGGAAACCATCAGGCAGTTTCCGGAGGTGATGGAATGCCACCTGTTGCTGGGCCATGTCGACTTCCTGTTGCGGATCGTTACCACCAACCTCGAGGCTTACGAGCGGTTCTTTTTCGAACGGCTGTCACAATTGCCCGACGTACAGGAAGTGACCTCAAGTATCGCGCTCACCGAGGTCAAGCACACGACCGAATTGCCAATTTAAGCCCGAAACCGGTGTCGCGTGCTTGACCCGGACCTGTCTCCGGTGTAACTTACTTGTTACTAACAAGTAAGTGATTTGAATGGTATCTCAGGGTCACAAAGCAGATGTTCCGGTGCTGCGTCCCACGCAGGCAGAGCGCACGGCACTGGCAGAGGAAAGAATGGTCAATGCGACCATTGAACTGCTCAACACGGTTGGTATGGCCGGAACTACCCTGATCGCCATCGGTGAACGCGCGGGTTATAGCCGCGGACTCGCCAGCCATCATTTCGGATCCAAGTCCGGGCTGTTTCGCAAGGTGTTGAAACACATCACCGCGGTTTGGACGGAAGAGTTGGAAAGCAACCTGCAGGGCAAAAGCGGCCTAAGGGCGCTGCTCGCCGCCCTCGATGCCCACCGCGATCACCTGCTGCATTTTCCAGAACACGCGCGCGCCATGAATATCCTATGGTCCGCCTCGTTTGAGCCCGCATCCGAATTCAAACCCAACGTGATCGAATTTCACCGTTTGCAAAGGGCGGCGGCAGCGGCCTGGGTGATCGCCGGGCAGAAAGCAGGTGAAATCAGGGCCGACGTCCATCCGGTGAATTTCGCAGAACAGTTTTATGCGTCGCTGCTGGGTATCAATTACCAGTGGCTGGTTAATCCAGAAATCGATTTGAAAGTGTCGATCGACACCCTCAAACAAAACATCGTCGCCTTGCTCGCGACGGATCAACCTTTGAAAAAGGAAATAATATGACTCAAGCATACATTTACGACCATGTCAGGTCGCCGCGTGGACGCGGTAAATCGGACGGTTCCCTGCACCCGATTACACCGATCAACCTGGCCAGCCAAGTGCTTTCCGCCCTGCGTGAGCGCAACGACCTCGATACAGCACTGGTCGATGACGTGATCCTGGGTTGTGTCGCGCCGGTGGGTGAACAGGGCGCGGATATCGCACGTATCGCGGTACTCAATGCTGACTATGCGCAAAGCGTACCGGGTAAACAACTCAACCGGTTCTGTGCGTCCGGTCTGGAGGCGGTCAATACCGCTGCTGCCCAGGTCATGAGCGGCCAGTCGGACGTGGTCATTGGCGGTGGCGTCGAATCCATGTCGCGTGTCCCCATGATGTCAGACGGTGGCGCCTGGGCGACGGACCCGCAGGTGGCCTACAAGACCTATTTCGTACCCCAGGGTATCAGCGCTGACCTGATTGCAACCCGCTACGGTATCTCACGCACCGATCTTGACCGCTATTCGGTCGAAAGCCAGAAGCGGGCGGCGCACGCATGGGAGCAGGGCTGGTTTGACAATTCGATCGTGCCGATCACCGACCATATCGGCCGGGTCGCGCTGGCGCGTGATGAACACATGCGCCCGGACGCGACCATGGAAAGCCTTGGCAGTCTGAAACCGTCGTTTACGATGATGGGTGAGCAGGGCGGTTTCGACGCCGTCATCCTGCAGCGTTACCCGGATGTCGAGTCGGTCGTTCACATGCATACCCCGGGTAATTCCAGCGGTATCGTCGATGGCGCCGCCGCCGTATTGATCGGCCACGCCGAAGCGGGCAAACGTATGGGTCTGAAGCCGCGCGCACGGGTTCGCTCCTTCGCTTCCATCGGCAGTGAGCCCAGCATCATGCTGACCGGACCCGCCCCGGCCACCGAAAAAGTGCTCAAGCGTGCCGGCATGAGTACCTCGGATATCGATCTGTTCGAACTGAATGAAGCCTTCGCGGCGGTGGTTTTACATTACATGAACCTGCTGGACATCCCGCATGACAAGATCAACGTGAACGGCGGCGCGATCGCCATGGGCCACCCGCTGGGTGCCACGGGGGCCATGATCCTCGGCATCGTGCTGGATGAGCTGGAGCGGCGTGACCTCGAGACCGCACTGGTGACCCTGTGCATCGGTGGCGGCATGGGCACGGCGACCATTATCGAACGGGTCTGATTCGCAGACCGGACAACGAACAAAACTTGATGGATACAAACAGATGAACAACACGATTCAATACACCGTTGACAACGACGGAATAGCGATCCTGACGATCGACCTGCCAGGTAAAAGCATGAACGTTCTGTGCGATGACATGATTTCAGATCTGTCCGCGTGCATCGAGAAGGTCGCGACCGATGAAGCCGTCAAGGGCGCGGTCATCGTCTCGGCCAAGAGCGCCTTCGTGGCGGGTGCGGACCTGACGGAACTGGTAACCGCCTACGACAGGGGCGTGACCGCTCAAGAGGGTTACGAGTGGAGCAAAGGTCTGACCAATGTCCTGCGCAGAATGGAAACCTGCGGCAAACCCTTCGCGGTCGCCATCAATGGCCTGGCCCTCGGTGGCGGACTCGAGCTCTGCCTGGCCTGCCACTATCGGGTGATGACGGACAACCCCAAGGCGGAACTCGGATTACCGGAAGTCAGTATCGGCTTGCTGCCGGGTGCAGGCGGTACACAACGCCTGCCGCGCCTGGTCGGTATTGAAAAAGCCCTGCCGGTTATTTTGCAGGGCAAGAAACTGAAACCGCAGGAAGCGCTCGAACTCGGTGTCGTGCACGAAGTAGCACCCGCCGGAGAACTGCTGAAACGTGCGCGTGCCTGGTTACTGACATCACCCAACCCGGTCGCCCCTTGGGACGTGAAGGGTTTCAAGGTACCGGGTGGCGCCGGCGCCATGACACCTAAAAACGCACAGACGTTCATGGTCGGCACGTCATTGCTGGCTGCCACGACGCAACATAATTACCCCGCGCCTATCGGCGCCATGTCGGCGGTCTACGAAGGGTGTATCACACCCATCGATACCGGGCTCGATATCGAATCCCAGTACTTTGGCGAACTGGTGTCCGGTGTGGTCGCACGCAACATGATGCGCAGCCTTTTTGTCAACAAGGGTGCGGCGGACAAACTGGTGCGACGTCCGTCGGGTATCGAGAAATCCAAGGTGACGAAGTTGGGTATTCTCGGCGCCGGAATGATGGGTGCGGGCATTGCCTATGTTTCTGCCAAGGCGGGTATTAAAGTGGTTTTGCTCGATACCGATATCGAAGGCGCTGAACGTGGCAAAGCCTACTCTGAAGGTCTGCTCAAAAAAGCCATCCAGCGTGGTTACTCAACCGCTGAGAAGGCCAGGGTGCTGTTGGACCTGATCCATCCAACCACGGAATATGCCGACCTGGAGGGTTGCGAACTGGTCATCGAAGCGGTGTTCGAAAACCGCGAGATCAAGTCGGCAGTGACGGCCAAAGCCGAGGCAGTCATCCCCGAGAGCGCAATTTTTGCCAGCAATACCTCGACCCTGCCAATCACCGGTCTGGCCGAGGCGTCAAAACGGCCGCACAGTTTCATCGGCCTGCACTTCTTTTCGCCGGTCGACAAAATGCCGCTGGTTGAATTGATCAAGGGTGAAAAAAGTTCGGATGAAGCCATTGCACGCGGCCTGGACTATATCCAGCAGATCCGCAAGACACCTATCGTTGTCAACGATAGCCCGGGGTTTTATACCAGTCGCTGTTTCAGTACCTCGACCAACGAGGGTATGACGATGCTGGCCGAGGGTATCAAGCCGGCACTGATCGAAAACGCGGCTAAAATGGCCGGGCTGCCGGTCGGTCCGTTGGCCGTGATGGATGAAGTGACCCTGGACCTCGGTTACAAGATCACCATGCAAAACGCCCGTGACCAGGGTGAAGCCTACGTCTTTGATTCCGGTTTCCCGGTGATTCGCAAGTTTGTCGAGGAACTGGATCGCAAGGGCAAGCGCTTCGGCGCGGGCTTTTACGAATACCCGAAGGACGGAAAGAAATACCTGTGGCCCGGCCTGGCAGAGCTTTATCCGCTGAAAGCAGAGCAACCGGGGGTACAGGAGGTCATCGACCGTTTGCTTTACCGCCAGGCGCTCGAAACCGCGCGTTGTTACGAGGAGGGTGTGCTGGAACACCCGGCCGATGCTGACATCGGCTCCATTTTTGGCTGGGGCCTCCCGCCGTGGACCGGCGGCACGCTGTCTTTCATCGACACCGTCGGCATCGGTCGCTTCGTCGCCGAATGCGACCGCATGGAGAAGACTTACGGGCCGAGGTTCGCGGTTTCAGGCTGGCTGCGTGAACGTGCTGCGCGGGGGCAGTCTTTCTACCAGGGCTGAATCGATGGGCTGAGCCAGCCCCCGAAACCATGCTTTGATCGGATCGGATCGCTTGCCCTACGGGTAAGCGGTTCGAATTCGTAGTGCGCCCGGCTGGCACACTGCATTTCCGGGGTAGATAGCGCCTTCCAGTCTGCGGCATTACGACGGTTCAGACGGTTCCGGCATGGCCGACAATGCAAGTGCCCTGCCTCATCCGGCGAATTCGGTAACGTTGCTTTTAAGCGGTCCGGGCGGCCTGGCTTTGAATGTCTGTCAACGCGGATTCATTGTGATTGCATATCCAACACAATAAAAAAGGCCACGATTCCGTGAAGAATCGTGGCCTCGTATGGATATCAAGAGTCGATATCGAGTTGGCTTAGTTGCTGCCGATCATGCCATTGATCTGTTTCTCGATCTTGCTCAGGTTGAAGGAGCCCGGTGACTGGCTTGGCGGGTATTCCTGCATCGACAACAGGAACTTCGTTGCCAGCCCCTGGATGGGAACGATAATGAACGGGCGGTCGAGGAACCAGTCATCGTAAGTGTTGGCGTTATGCTGGGACTTCTCGAAAGGGTCGCGGCGCAAGTTGAACAACAGCGGTACGCGCAACTCTACGAACGGTTCGCGCCAGACGCCAAAAGCTTCGCCGCGGTTCTCGAGAAAGACGACCTTCCAGTCATCATAGCGTGCCGCGACAATTTGCCCGTCGTCGTTGACGTACCAGAATTCGTGACGCGGCGAAGAATCGGTCTTGCCGCTCAGGTAATCGAGCATATTGTAGCCGTCGATGTGATTACGGTATTTACGGCCGTTGATCTCGGCGCCCTTCAGCAGCTTTTCCTTGATATCCGGTGCTCCGGCGGCGGCAGCGAAAGTCGGCAGCCAGTCTTCGTGGGCAACGATACCATTGAGTGTCTTGTTCACCTGGAAGTGTCCCGGCCAGCGTGCGAACGCAGGCACCCTGTAGGCGCCTTCCCAGTTCGAGTTCTTTTCACTGCGGAACGGGGTGGTGCCGGCATCCGGCCAGGTATTGTAATGCGGGCCGTTATCGGTGGAATACAGGACAATTGTGTTATCGGTAATACCCAGTTCATCGAGCAAATTGAGCAGTTCACCAACGTGACCGTCATGTTCGATCATGCCGTCGGTGTACTCGTCATTCCCCGGGTGACGCTTGTCCGCCTTGACATGGGTGCGGAAATGCATGCGTGTGCCATTCCACCAGACAAAGAAGGGCTTGCCTTCGCCTGCCTGGCGCGTGATGAACTTCTTGGCGGCGGCCACGGTTTCCTCATCGATGGTTTCCATGCGTTTCTTCGTTAGCGGACCCGTATCTTCACATTTCTGCTTGCCCACTTCGCCAAACCTCGGGTCGACCGTGGTGTCTTCCTTGTCCGTGGCATAACAGTGCAGTACGCCCCTCGGCCCAAAGGTTTCGAGGAAAGTCTTGCCGTTGGCCAGGACCATGTCACGCGGATAATCTTCGTTTTCCGGCTCTTCCTCGGCATTCAGGTGATACAGGTTGCCCAGGAATTCGTCGAACCCATGTATCGTTGGCAGGTGTTCGTTACGGTCGCCCTCGTGGTTCTTGCCGAATTGTCCGGTCGCGTAGCCCTGTTCCTTCAGGACGGATGCCATCGTCACATCGGTTTTCTGCCATCCTTCCTTGGCGCCCGGCAGGCCTACTTTCGTCATACCCGAGCGCACCGGTACTGAGCCGCTGATGAAGGCCGCCCGCCCGGCGGTACAGCTCTGCTGACCGTAGTAATCGGTAAAGCTGACGCCCTCATTGGCGATGCGGTCGATGTTCGGGGTTTCGTATCCCATCATGCCCCGGTTGTTGTGGCTGATATTCCAGGTACCGATATCATCGCCCCATACAACCAGGATATTGGGCTTGTCTGCGGCCATTGCCGCAGCGCTGAAAACACTCACTGCCAGCAATACTGCAAGCGTTGTGAAAAATCGCTTTGGATTCATCGTTCGTCCTCTTTTGTCAGTTGTCTGATCATTCTACAACGAGTTTGCCTGATAAATTCAAATTTTAAGCATCATCAAATGATCACTGGTTGGGCGCCTCGCTCCCAATCATCGGGATGGCAGCAAAAAATTTGCAGGAATTTTCCTGATCTTGTGGACAAGGCACCGGCAACAGTGCATAAATAAAGCCTGAATCCGGGAGTGTCGCGATGGTAAGAAATATACATAAAATCCTCGTCGCCAACCGCGGCGAGATCGCCATCCGCATACTGCGGGCGGCCTCCGAACTGGGTATTCGCACCATCAGTGTATATACGCACGAAGACCGGTTTTCACCGCATCGCTACAAGGCCGACGAGGCTTACCAGATCGGTGAGGACGACGAACCCCTAAAGCCCTATCTTGATATCGAGGCGATGATCGAAGTCGCCAGGCTGAACGAGGTGGATGCGATTCACCCTGGTTATGGCTTTCTGTCGGAAAATGTCGAGTTCGCCAGGCGCTG
>DATCZY010000413.1:0-5294 GCA_036525655.1 Lysobacterales bacterium
ATGCCAGGGCAAGGTCGCACATTTGACCCTCGAAGGATAACGCCCTGCAAAGGCCAACGCCGCCAGCTCACCTAACTGTTCATCACTCGAGTCGTTTGGCGCGGCGATGATCACCCCCCGGATTTGCTCGAACAATGCTTCCGCCTGTGCAAGATTGAGCCCATGCAGGTGGCTCGCCAGCAAAGAGGCGGAGGCGGTGGAGATCGCACACCCCACGGCCTCGAAGGCCGCCCGCTCAATGATCCCCGCGGCGTTAACCGCAAACTGCAAGCGCACGCGGTCACCACAGAAAGGGTTCTCACCATGGCCCTCGTGGGTCGGGTTTTCAATGCTGCCGTGATGGCGCGGAAACTGGCTGTGGTCGATGATGGTTTCGCTGTAACGCTGCATGCGATCATCATTCATGCCGATGGTCCCCGTGCGCGTGCCCCGCTGCGGCGCACTGCTCGCAGTTGACCCATTCGCTGACACCGGTGACGTAGTGCTCCTTTTTCCAGATGGGCAAACGGGTTTTGACCTGGTCGATGATATAGCGGCAGGCGTCGAAAGCGGCGCCGCGGTGGGCGGCGGAAACGCACACGATGACCGCGATCTCACCCAGTTCCAGCAGGCCTTCACGGTGTATGCAAATGGCGTGACTGACGGCAAAACGCGCGAGCGCCTCGTCGATGATTTTGGCACCTTCTTTTTCCGCCACGGGCCGGTAGACCTCGTACTCGAGACGTTCGACCGCCTGACCCTCATTGTGGTCGCGGATCCAGCCCTCGAATGAGACAAATGCGCCGCAGTGGCAATCGGTCACCGCAATTTTCGCGGCTTCCACATCGATCGGGCGATCACTGACGGAGAACTTCATCCGCCGGCCACCGGCGGGAAGAACAGCACCTCGTCGTCTTCGTTCACGCTCGCTTCCCAACTGCTCATCTCATCGTTGATGGCGACCAGCGCAGCGGCTTGAGAGCGCAATAACGGATGTTTCGAAGCCATCAGCCGGAACAGTTCCGCAGCCGTGCCGCCAGACCAGTCGACGCGCTCGGTGTCACAACCCGCCTGCTCGCGGAACAAGGCAAAATAACGAACCCTGGTTTTCATTCAACCACCCATCCGATACATTTCGACATGCGGCTGGGTACGCGGCAGTTCATTGCGTAGCTCGCTGTAACGGTCGGCCCGCTTCTTCCACAGACCGGTTATCACCGAGGTCAGTTCGTCCGCGTTCAGCCCATTGCGGATTTTATCGCGTAATTCTGTCCCGCGCGCTGAAAACAGGCAACTGTAGAAGGTGCCGTCGGCGGTGATGCGCGCCCGTGAACAGTCGCCACAAAAGGGTTCCGATATCGAACTGATAAACCCGATTTCGCCGGCGCCGTCTTCAAACGCATAGCGGCGCGCGGTTTCACCCGGCGCCTGACGGGCAACCGGGCGCAGCGGCCAGCGGTCGTGCAGGATCTTTAACAGTTCGGCGCTCGGCACGACCATTTGACGGTCCCAGTTATTGACGTTACCCACGTCCATGAACTCGATCAGCCTGACCGTGTGACCGCTGTTCCTGAAATGCTCCACCACGTCAGCGACGGTATGGTCGTTGATATTGCGCTGCACCACCGTGTTGATCTTCATATGATCAAATCCGGCCTGCTCGGCCGCTTTGATGCCGTCGAGCACCTCCCCTACCGTCCCCCGTCCGCCGGCCATCTGGCGGAATATGGTTTCATCCAGGCTGTCCAGGCTGACGGTGATGCGGCCCAGGCCCGCCTTTTTAAGCGCGGCAGCATAACGCGGCAACAGGATCCCATTGGTCGTCAGGGCCAGGTCGGTGATCCCTTCTATGGCGGAAATACGGCTGACCAGTTCTATGAAGCCCGGCCGCAGCAACGGTTCGCCACCGGTCAAACGAATCTTGTTGACACCCAGGCGGGTAAACACGCGCACCAGCAACTCGATTTCACCGTCGCTCAACAAGTGGTGTGAAGGCAGGAATACACCCCTGCCATGCAGCGATTCCACCGGCATGCAATAGGTGCAGCGCAGATTGCAACGATCCAGGACCGAAATCCTCAGATCCTTTAGCGGTCTGTCCAGCGTGTCTGTGATTGGCAACAAAATATCACTTTCCTCAGTGTGGTGGTTACAACCCGTTTTCCGGCGGGCCTTAAATATAAAGCGAAGCCGGATTCTAACCCGCGCGGAACGATTTACCCAGTGGCGTCTCTACTCCAGGCCGGCCATTTAGCCCAGGCTCAGTCCTGCCCAGCGCCAGATCAGCCTGACCGCCACGTACAACATCAACACCGCCGTGAGGCGCTTGATCCAGTTCTCAGGCAGGTGGTAGGCGCCGAGGTGACTACCGATCTGACCTCCGATGACCACTGCGATAAACAGCGGCCAGGCCTGCATCCAGCCTTCGAGCGGCGAGTAATCACCCGCCTTCATCAGTTGACCGGACAAACCGGCGATTGAATTCACCAAGATAAACCCGCTGGTGATGCCGGCGACCGTGCGCGCCGACGCGAGGTGAAAAAAATACAGCAGCGGCGCCAGGAATATGCCGCCGCCAATACCGGTGATACCGGCGAGCAGCCCGATGAAGCCGCCGATGGGCGCAGCTACCAGCCAGTAGCGGGTCGTCGTGTAGGTTTTCGACTTGAACGACGCATCCGGCTTGAGCAGCATTTGCGCTGCCGCCACCAGCAGGCTGAAGCCCAACAAGCCGATAAAGACCTGCTCGGATACCAGCAGACGACCACCCAGCCAGGCCATCGGCATCGAGAGCACGATAAAAGGCAACAACTTGCCAATGGACAGCGAACCGGCACGGGTGTAATGGAACACACCGCCGCTGACCACCAGGATATTGCAGGTCAGGGCAATTGACGGAACCAGTCTGAAATCCGTACCCGAAAGGATCAGCAGCGCGTTATAGGTCGATCCGCCACCAAACCCCACCGAAGAATAGGCCGCGGCGACCAATAGAAACAGACCGGTGAGTATCAATAACGGCATAGCTGATCGATGCTTGCGAAAAACGGCATTATGGACCAACTGCAATCAGCCTGCCATGACCCCGGGGAGTAAAAGCCAACGACCTCAGCGGCGCCATGCAAGTCCGTGACCTATCGCCCATGAAACATACTGGATTGCGCGGTAGCATGACTGCACCGTATCACGAGGCACAGCTATGAAAACCAGAAAAATGTTCAAAATCGCCGCCCTGGCATGCCTGGGGTTCTCTACCTTACTGCTTACCGGCCCAACGTTTGCACAAGGCGCCGGCAACTTCACACCAGAGTGGGTTCAGCGCTCAAACGAGATCGCCTACAAACTCCTGGAATCACAAGCCAAGTTCGTACCTGAATTTGCAGGACAGATGGGTGTCGAGGGCTATGACGAAGAGATATTCGATCTGCGCGAAAATCTTTATGAGCGCCAAATCGCCGCCTCGGAAGACAACATCGCCATGCTCAACGCCCTGCTCGCCAAGGAAGAAGACCCGCGTGTCGCCCAGGACATTGAAATCATGATCAAGTCCGAAAAAGACGGCATGGAGGCCAACCGGATCAATTACGAACGCGTGCTGCCGTACGGCAACCTCACCGGCCTGGTCTTTGCCGGCTTCCGGGGCCTGCTCGACAAACAGGTTCCGCTCGAGCGCCAGAAAGCGGCACTGGTGCGGCTCAAAAAATACACCGGCCAGGCGGAGGGCTACACGGCATTCACCGAACTCGCCAGGGAACGTCTCACCGAACGCTCGCAGGTAGAAGGTCTGATCAAACCGTTCATCGGTGAAGTGCAACAGGACCTCGAACGCGCGCCGGTCATGATCCAGGGTCTGCAGGGGGTGTTTGAAGCGACCGAACTGGAAGGCTACGAGGCGGATCTGGCCATGCTCTCAGAGCAACTGACCGACTACAACCAATGGATTGAAGCCACCATTCTGCCCAATACCCGTGACAGCGCTGCCCTGCCGCGCGAACTTTACGAACTGCAGTTGAAAAACTTTGGTGTCGATGACTCACCCGAGGCACTGATCAGGACCGGCCAGGTCGGGTTCATGAATATCCGCAATGAAATGATGGCCCTGGCCCCACTGGTAGCGCAACAAAAAGGCTATGACAGCGGCGACTACCGCGAGGTGATCCAGCTATTGAAAGCCGAGCAGGTACATGGGGACGCGTTGTTGGAGACCTATCGTGAAATCATGCGTGAACTCGATGGCATCATCGTACGTGAAAACCTGGTTTCGCTGCCGGATGAGCCCGCGCGGGTGCGCATGGGCACCCCGGCGGAAACCGCACAACAGCCCGCCGCGCACCTGGACATTCCGCGACTGGTGGGCAATACCGGAGAATTCCCGGAATTCATCGTACCCAACATCGCGGTCAACGAAGACGGTAGCTGGCCGGAGAGCGACTACGCCTTCCGCGCCATGATGTGGACGCTGGCCGCGCACGAGGCCCGCCCCGGCCATGAAATGCAGTTCACCACGATGCTGCGCAGCGGCGTTTCCACGGCGCGCGCCCTGTTCGCATTCAACTCTGCGAACGTCGAAGGATGGGCGCTTTACGCCGAGGCTATCACCAAGCCCTACATGCCGCTGGAAGGCCAGCTGATCTCGCTGCAGGACCGCCTGCTGCGGGCTGCGCGCATATGGCTCGACCCGATGTTGAACCTGAACCTGATCAGTGCAGAGGAGGCCAAGCGGGTATTGATGGAGGAAGTGGTTCTCGATGACCTCAACGCGCAGACCGAGATCGATCGCTATACCTTCCGCTCACCGGCGCAGGCGACCGCCTATTACTACGGTTACGAAAACCTGCAGGCGCTGAGGGCAAATACCGAGATGCGTCTGAAGGATAAATTCAACCAGCGTGAGTACCACGATTTTCTGCTCGCGCAGGGCCTGTTACCGCCGGAGGTGTTGCGCAGGGCCGTGGATGAGAATTTCATCGCCCCGCGTCTTGCGGAAAACCCGGCCATATCACAGCAATAATTCATGCAAGCCGTTATGCACCGTGAGACTCAATGCTCACGGTGCGTAACCGGTTGCATTGCTATGCGTTGCCGGAACAGCAACCGCCGTAGCGGACTCGAAACCATTCGACTTTCACCTGCTCAAACATGTGCTATGATTTTTTCATGGTTTCATTCAAACAGAAAAACAGCTTTTTTTTGCAACCCAGGTTGCGGCGTCTGCAGGACCTGCAGACCGAGATCTATCGCCAGTTGCAATTACTGATACCGGATGAGATCGCGCACTATGACTCGTTCCAGTCAAAGGTCCACGGCTCGCCACT
>DATCZY010000414.1:0-6902 GCA_036525655.1 Lysobacterales bacterium
CAGTGCCTCCATTGGCGCGCTGGCAATCTCGCCCAGCAACCCGGAGGTGATCTGGGTGGGTACCGGGCAGATTCAGCAACGCTGGGATATCGTCGATGGCGACGGTGTGTATCGTTCGACCGACGGTGGTGCGAACTGGCAACACGTTGGGCTGAGCGATACGAAACACATCGGTGACCTGTGGGTTGACCCGCAAGACGACAAGATCGCGGTGGTTGCGGCGCTCGGCCACGTGTTTGGTCCCAACGAGCAACGCGGTCTGTTCCGCACCGAAGACGGCGGTGGAAACTGGGACAAGGTGCTGTACCTCGACGACACAACGGGCGCGGCGGACCTGGCCTTCAGTGAAGATGCCCCCGACATTCTCTATGCCTCCCTGTGGCAGGTCCAGCGCCATCCGTGGCTGGATTATTTTCAGCCCACGGTGGGTGGCAACAGTAGCATCTGGCGCTCCGCCGATGGCGGGCGTAGCTGGACGGCGGTGGCGGGTGCAGGCCTGCCTGCCACGCCGCTGAGCCGCATCGAACTGGCGGTTGCGCGCGGTCACCGGGCGCAGCGCGTGTGGGCTTCGGTCGATGCCCCCACGGGCGGCGGTGTTTACCGTTCCGACGACGGCGGCGCCAACTGGATGCTGGTCAACAACGACAGCAGCCTGGCTTCCAGCTACATGGGCTGGTTGACCGCAGACCCGCAAGACGGCGACACGGTATGGGCCGGCGGCCAGCCTTTGCGCCGTTCCACCGATGGCGGCGCCACCTTCAAGATCGTCAAGAGCTCACCGGGTGGTGATGACTACCACGCACTGTGGATCGACCCGAAGGACAGCAACCGGATGATCACCGGCGCCGACCAGGGTGCGGTGGTGACTTTCAATGGCGGCGAAAGCTGGAGCAGCTGGTTCAATCAGCCCACCGGGCAGTTCTACCGCGTCGCGGTGGATAACGGCTTCCCCTACCGCATTTACAGCGGCCAGCAGGACAGCGGCACGGTGTCCATCGCCAGCCGCAGTGATTACGGCCGCATCAGTTTCCGCGACTGGAACCCGGTCGGTGGTGACGAGCGCGATGGCGATGTGCCCGACCCGCTCGATGCCAATATCGTTTACGGCGCCGGTCTGGGCGGGCGGATTTCAAAATGGAATGCGATCACCGCCCAGGCGCAGAATGTATCACCCTGGCCGGTGTCGAGCTATGCGGCCAACCCCCGCGAAGTCGAATACCGCTACGATTGGATAACACCGCTGGCGATTTCGGCGGCGCCGCCGCATGCGATGTATACCGCGGCGCAGGTGCTGTTCCGCTCGACCGATGGCGGCCAGAGCTGGCAAACCATCAGTCCGGATTTGAGCGGCGCCGACCCTGCCGCCAGCGGCTGTACCGACAACACACCCGTCGAGCGGGCGACCGCCTGCGGGTATGGAACCATATTTGCCATCGCCCCCTCGCCATTGCGTGACGGCCTGGTGTGGCTCGGGACCAGCAACGGCCGCGTCTTTGTCAGCGGCAACGGCGGCCGGGAGTGGCTCAATGTAACCCCCGACGGACTCGAAGACTGGAGCAAGGTCAACCTGATCGACGCGTCTGCAGCTGATATGTCCACGGCTTACGTGGCGGTTGACCGGCATCGCCTGGACGATTTTTCGCCGCGCGCTTACGTCACCCATGACAGCGGCGAAACTTGGCGGGAAATCGGTCACGGTTTACCCGCAGACACCTATGTCAAGGTCGTGCGTGAAGACCCGAAGCAGCCCGGCCTTTTATATGCCGGCACCAGCCGTGGTGCGTTTGTATCCTTCGACGATGGTGAAAACTGGCAAAGCCTGCAGCTGAACCTGCCGACCACCGGTATCAACGACCTGCTGGTGCACGAGGACGACCTGGTCATAGCGACCCAGGGCCGGGCACTGTGGGTTCTGGATGGGGTGGGGCCGTTGCGCCACCTGGCCCGGACGCCGGCTGTTCTGGAAGCGCAGCTGGTTGCACCCGATACCGCGATCAGGCTGCGGTTTAACCAGAACAAGGACACGCCGTTGCCGCCGGAAGAACCCACCGGGGAAAACCCACCGGCAGGCGCCGTGCTTGATTACATATTGCCCGCAGATTTCAGCGGCCTGGCCCGGCTGGAAATTCTCGCGGCCGACGGCAGCGTCATACGCAGTTTCGATAGCGAAACCGTCCCCGCCCAGCCCAACGCGCGTATCTACTTTGCCGAGACCTGGCTGGGCACGCCGAAGGCGCTGCCTGCCAGTGGCGGTCATCACCGTTTTGTCTGGAACCTGCGTTACCTGCCGCCACCGACACTGGAATCGGAATATTCCATCGCGGCGGTCCCCGGGAAATCGACGCCGATCCTTCCCGAGGGCGCGTTTGTCCTGCCCGGGACCTATACCGTGAGGCTGACTGCCGGCGCTCAGACCATCACCCGGACGCTCGATGTCGTACTCGACCCGCGCGTTGATGTGACCGCGGACGACCTCGCTTCACTGCTCGACTTCCAGCAGCAGGTCAAGGCGGTATTGGCCCGCGCGGTCAGCCTGCACGAGGAAATTGAAGCGGGTAACGAGGAAGCCAGGGCGTCGGACGTGGCGAAAACACCGAGCAAGGTCGCTGAAGCGCTGACGGCGCTGGCGATCGATCTGGAGCATACGGATCTGCCGCCGACCAACTCACAACGGCAACTGCTGGAATTTCAGCAGCAGCGTTTTGATCAGGCCGAAAACGAGTGGAATGGATTAAGAGTTGACTTACCCTGATCGTCAGAACGGATTAAAATGAAGCTCTTGCGCCAAACTTATGGAAGTAGCTTGAAAAATAACCGCTCACTGACAACCTGGCCTGCCCTCGTTTTGATCATCTGTTGCCCGCTGCTGTTCGCTCAGCAGGGTTCGGCTCCGCCGGCCGTTGTCGTGGCGCAGGCAGTGGTGAAGTCTTTTCCGTTATCCGCTGAAGCCCTGGGTAATGCCAGGGCCAACGAGTCGGTCGACATCCGCCCCAAGATCACGGCGACATTGACCGAAATATTGTTTGAAGAAGGTCAGGAAGTCGAGGCCGGCGACATGCTGGTCAAACTCGACAACCTCGAGCAGGTGGCCGATCTGGCTGCCGCGCAGGCGGCACTGGTGGAGTCCGAGGCGAGCTACAGGCGATCGAGCGAACTGTTCAAATCCAACGTGGTTTCCAAATCGCAGTTACTCCAGGATGAAGCCAGGAAAATTGCGGATGAGGCCATGGTTTCGGTGGCCCAGAAGCGCTTGGCGGACACCGTCGTGCGCGCGCCATTTGCGGGCCGTATCGGTTTAAGACGCGTTTCGATCGGAAGCCTGGTGGGTCCTGACACGGTGGTCACCACGCTCGATGATACGCATATCATCAAGGTTGATTTCGATCTGCCGGAGATTTACCTGTCACGCATCGAGCCGGGTCTTAAAGTGCTGGCGCACAGCGCTGCCTTTCCGGACCATGTATTTGCCGGCTCGGTATCCAGCGTCGACACCCGCGTGGACCCGGTCAGCCGCACCGTGAGGGTGCGCTCCATCATGCCCAATACCGATGGTCATCTGCGGCCGGGTATGTTTCTGACCGTGAACCTGCTGAACGACACCATCGAAGCGCTGGTGATTCCGGAAAGGGCGCTGATACCGGAACGCAGTATCCAGTACGTGTACGTCGTGGGTGAAAACCAGCTGGTCGAAAAGCGCACGGTGCAGATTGGCCGCAGACGCCCGGGTGAAGTCGAGATAATCGAAGGCTTGAATGCGGGGGAGACGGTGATTGTCGATGGAACGCAGAAAGCGCGAGCAGGACAGGCCGTCACGATTATGGACAGGGATAACGGCAACTCATGATCATCTCCGATTACTCGGTCCGCAGACCGGTATTCGCCAGTGTCATATCCCTGTTGCTGATCATCCTCGGCTTGGCGGCCATGCAGCAATTGCCGGTGCGCCAGTACCCCGATGTGGAAGCGCCGGTGGTGTCCATCGAAACCCGCTACCGCGGCGCGTCCGCGGAGGTCGTCGAGACCAAGGTCACGCAGGTCATAGAAGACCGGATCGCCGGTATTGAAGGAATCGTAAAGCTGACCTCGGACAGCCGCGACGAACGCTCGGATATCCGTGTTGAATTCACGCTCGACCGTGATGTTGAAGCGGCCGCGAATGACATTCGCGACCGTATCTCGAGGGTCGTCAATAACTTACCCAACGAGGCCGACCCGCCGGAAATTGCCAAGGTCGACTCGCGAAACCGTCCGGTGATGTACCTCAACCTGACCTCCGACCGGATGAATGGCCTTGAAATTACCGACTACGCCGACCGCTACCTGGTGGACCGCTTTTCCACCGTGCCGGGTGTCGCGCGGGTGCAGATCTCGGGGGCACGCCGATACGCGATGCGCATCTGGCTGGACCGCGAAGCACTGGCTGCGCGCGGGCTGGCGGTCATGGATGTGGAAAGCGCGTTGCGCTCTGAGAACATAGAGCTTCCGGCCGGCCGGCTCGAGTCGGAAACCCGCGAGTTTACACTGCGCACCGATACCGGGTTCAGAACCGAGGCAGACTTCAAGAACCTGGTCATCGGCCGTGGACAGGACGGGCAGGCCGTGCGCCTGGGCGAAGTGGCCGACGTCCGCATCGGTGCGGAGAACGACCGCAATGTGGCCCGTGCCAACGGTGTGCCGGCCGTCTCGCTGGGCATGGAGCAACTGTCCAAGGCCAACAGCGTCATGGTCTCGCGCGCCATCCGTGCAGAGATGGAGGCGCTGGCGCCCGAATTGCCGGAAGGCATGGTTCTGCAGGTCAACTATGACCGCGCCGAGTTTATCGAAGCCTCGATGAACGAGGTCTATAAAGCACTCGTGGTATCGCTCATCCTGGTGCTGATCATTATCTACGTTTTCCTGGGTTCGATGATCGCCACGCTGATCCCGGCGGTGGTGGTGCCGGTTTCGGTGATTGCGACGTTTACGGTCATGTCCGCGATGGGCTATACCATCAACGTGCTGACCCTGCTGGGCCTGGTACTGGCCATCGGCCTAGTGGTGGATGATGCGATCGTCGTTCTTGAGAATATATTCCGGCGCATCGAGGACGGGCAAAAGCCGCTGCTGGCGGCCATCGATGGTTCGAATGAAATCGGCTTCGCCGTTATCGCCACCACGCTGGTGCTGGTTGCGGTGTTCGTACCCCTGTCCTTTATCGAGGGCGATGTCGGGCGTCTGTTCCGTGAATTTGGTATCACCCTGGCCGCTGCCGTGCTGTTTTCCAGCCTGGTTGCGTTGACGTTGACGCCGATGCTGAGTTCCAAATTATTAAAGGGCAGGGAACTCAGAAAGGGTCCCGCCGTGGTGGTCGACCGCTTTTTTACCCATCTATCAAAACACTATAAACGCTTACTTGGAATCGTCATCAAGTCACCATGGCTGGTGATGCTGGCGGTTCTTCTGATTTCGGCGGCTACCCTGTTCCAGTTGCAGCGCCTGCCGGCGGAATACGCGCCGAGCGAGGACCGCGGTGCATTTTTCATATCGCTGAGGGCGCCCGAAGGCGCCACCCTTGAATATACCGATCGCAGCACCAGCGAGATGGAACGCCTGATCATGACCAGGACGGGTGAGGGCCAGCCCATCAGGCGTTTTCTGACACGCCTGCCCGGTGGTTGGGGAAGCTCATCCATGAACAGTTCGACCATTATCGTGCTGCTCGAACACTGGGATAAGCGCAGCGAGCGGGATTCCGAAATTGCCGGCTGGGTATCCGGTGAAGCAGCGAATATCCCGGAGGCGAGGGTGTTTGCGCGTACGCCGCGGGCGCTCGGTATCAACAGCGACGGCAGTCCGCTCGAACTGGTGCTCGGCGGACCCGATTACGAACAACTCAAGGAGTGGCGCGACACGCTGATAACGGCCATGGAGGCGATGCCCGAACTGGTCCAGGTCGATAGCGATTTTCAGGAGACCAAGCCGCAGATGAAAATCAGCGTCGACCGCAACCGCGCTGCGGCGCTGGGGGTTTCCCTGGTCAATGTGGGCCGTACCCTCGAAACCATGCTGGGTTCGAGGATCGTGACCACCTACGTGGACCGCGGCCGCGAATACAACGTGATCCTGATGGGGGAAGACGAGGCGCGCGAGTCAACCGATGACCTGACCAACCTGTACGTGCGCTCCTCGATGACCAATAACCTGGTGCCCCTGTCCAACCTCGTAAAAATTACTGAACAGGCCGGTCCGCCCGAATTGCGCCGTTTCGACCGGATGCGCTCCATCACCGTATCCGCGGGCCTGGCGGAAGGTGTCAAGCTGGGCGAGGCGATCGAAAAACTCTATGCAACCGCCCAGGCCACGCTGCCTTCGAGCGCGCGTTTGAGCTGGGATGGTGAAAGCAAGGAGTTCCTCGAATCCGGCAGTTCCCTGGTCTTGACCTTCGGTATGGCCCTGCTGATCGTGTTCCTGGTGCTGGCGGCCCAATTCGAGAGTTTCGTCAACCCGCTGATCATCATGGTGACGGTGCCGCTGGCGTTGATGGGTGCGGTCCTGGGGCTTTGGGCCTATGGCAGTTCGGTTAACGTTTTCAGCCAGATCGGCGTGATCCTGCTGGTCGGCCTGTCTGCCAAGAACGGGGTTCTGATCGTTGAATTCGCCAACCAGTTGCGCGACCGCGGATATGAATTCCACAAGGCCGTGATCGATGCCGCTGGCGTGCGTCTGCGTCCGATCCTGATGACCAGTGCGGCGACGACGTTCGGTGCATTGCCGCTGCTGCTCGCCAGCGGTGCGGGCGCCGAATCACGCCAGCCCATCGGTATCGTCATCGTCTTCGGCGTGACGATCTCCGCCGTGCTGACACTGTTCGTCGTGCCGGCCCTGTATGTGTTGTTTGCCAAGCGCACCCACTCACCACAGCA
>DATCZY010000415.1:0-3300 GCA_036525655.1 Lysobacterales bacterium
ACAAGGGGGTTTGAAACGTCCAGAATGCAAGCAGTGAAGCCAGTGAAGTTGTGCGCAAGAAATTGATCATGGACAGGGTAGAACCTTGATGAAAAGCAGCGCGTATTTTGCCACAAACCAGTTAGCGGTTGGCGAATTTCAGGAGCACGGGACAAGTGGAAGGCAAGGCTATGAAAACCGGTCCTCAGCAGCGCATTTTATTTTAGGCAGCAAACACGGCTTTACAGGGTTTATACTTATCGTTTGTGTGAAAAAGGCGGGAGCCTGACAGTGACAAATGTATCGATACTGAGACATGCGGCCAGTTCCGAGGACCACGGTCTGGAGCGAAACCCGGGCATGGAGTACCGCCCGGAGTTGTTTAACAGCCTGCGCATTAACCGCAGCGCCGTTGAGCGCCGGGCCGCGACTATCGCCAGGCGTCGCACGGTCAAAAAAGACTACCAGACGGCATGGTTGCTAAAAGTCATCACCTGCATGGATCTGACCACGCTGGCCGGTGACGACACGCCCGGCAAGGTTAAGCGTTTGTGCCAGAAAGCCCGCCAACCGGTGCGCAAGGATATCCTCAAGGGCCTGGGCCTGGAGGATATGCAGATTCATACGGGCGCCGTGTGTGTCTATCACAACCTGATCGAAACTGCGGTCAGGGAGCTCGAGGGCTCGGGTATACCGGTTGCGGCAGTATCCACGGGCTTCCCGGCCGGGCAGATACCGTTGCCGTTGAAACTGGCCCAGGTTCGGGCATCGGTAGAGGCCGGCGCAACCGAAATCGATATCGTTATCAGCCGTGCCAAGGTGCTGACAGGTGACTGGAAAGGCCTTTACGACGAGGTCAGAGCCTACCGCGAAGCCTGCGGTGAAGCGCACATCAAAACGATCCTTGCGACCGGTGAATTGGCAACCCTGACGAATGTCGCCAAGGCCAGCTGGGTGTGCATGATGGCGGGCGCCGATTTTATCAAGACCAGCACCGGCAAGGAGAGTGTTAATGCGACCCTGCCATTCAGCCTGGTGATGGTGCGCGCCATCCGGGAATACCACCGATTGACCGGTTACAAGGTGGGTTACAAGCCCGCCGGCGGTATCAGCAAAGCCAAGGACGCCATCGCTTACCTGATCCTGATCAAGGAAGAACTGGGTAACGACTGGCTGGATCCCAGGCTGTTCAGGTTTGGCGCCAGCAGCCTGCTGGGCGATGTAGAGCGTCAACTGGAGCACCGTCTGACCGGTAGCTATTCGGCCCAGCACCGTCACCCCATGAGTTGAGAAGGAAAAAGGATTCGAGATGAACATTCAAGACATTTTCATCAGCATGGAATATGGCAAGGCGCCTGAGGACAAAGAAGTCGCGGAATTGTGGTACGGCGGACATCACAACACCTTGCTGCATTACATCGACGGCGAGTGGCAGGAACCCGCCAGCGGCCAGTATTTTGAAACCAGCAACCCGGCCTTGAACGAGGTGCTGGCGAAGGTGGCTGATGGCAATGCCGACGATACGAACCGGGCGGTGGCCGCCGCCGCCGCCGCTGCGCCTGCGTGGGCTGCACTCAGTGGCCATGAGCGTGCCCGCTACCTGTATGCCATTGCACGGCAGGTACAAAAACACAGCCGCCTGCTTGCGGTGCTGGAAAGCCTGGAAAACGGCAAACCGATCCGTGAATCCAGGGATATTGATATTCCGCTAGTGGCTCGGCATTTCTATTATCACGCGGGCTGGGCCCAGGTGATGGAACGCGAAATGCCGGGTTTCCAGCCACTGGGCGTGGTTGGTCAGATCATCCCGTGGAATTTTCCTTTGCTGATGGCGGCCTGGAAGGTTGCACCGGCGTTGGCGATGGGAAACACGGTGGTATTGAAACCGGCTGAATTCACCTCATCGACGGCCGTGCTGCTGGCGCAAATCTGCGATGAAGTGGGTTTGCCAGATGGCGTGTTCAACGTCCTGTTGGGTGATGGCAAGGCCGGTGCGGCCCTGGTCGAACACAAGGATGTCAAAAAGATCGCCTTTACCGGATCAACGCAGGTCGGCCGGATTTTACGCAAGGCCACCGCCGGATCCGGTAAGAAACTGACACTGGAACTGGGTGGGAAATCGCCCTTCATCGTCTATGAGGACGCCGATCTCGATAGCGTGGTCGAAGGTCTGGTCGACGCTATCTGGTTTAACCAGGGCCAGGTTTGCTGCGCTGGTTCGCGTCTGCTGGTGCAGGAATCTGTGGCCGAGGTCCTGCTTGAAAAAGTCAAGCTGCGCATGTCAAAACTTGTCATCGGCGATCCGCTCGACAAGGGTATCGATATCGGCGCCGTGGTTGATCCGGTGCAATTGCAGACGATCACGGATATGGTCAAGCTGGGCGCCGAAGAGGGCGGCCGTGTCTGGCAGGCCGACACCGTGTTGCCTGAAAAAGGATGTTATTACCCGCCGACGCTGATCACCGATGTACAGCCATCTTCAACCCTGGCGCAGGAGGAGATTTTCGGCCCGGTACTGGTGTCGATGACATTCAGGACGCCCGCCGAGGCAATCGAACTCGCCAACAACTCGCGTTATGGGTTGGCGGCCAGCGTCTGGACCGAGAACATCAACCTGGCCCTGGATGTAGCGCCCAAACTCAAGGCCGGTTCGGTGTGGATTAACTGTACCAACGTGTTTGACGCCGCCGCCGGTTTCGGCGGTTACCGCGAATCCGGATTTGGCCGCGAGGGCGGCAAGGAGGGTTTGTACGAATATACGCGGGCGGCATGGGAAGCAAACCTGCATGAGCAACCGGTCTACCCCTTGGTAAAACCGGTGACCGGTAAGCCCGCGGAAGCCGGCAATATCGTACCCATTGACCGCACGGCCAAACTCTATATCGGCGGCAAGCAGTTAAGGCCCGACGGCGGTTACAGCATCATGTCCCATGATGCAGCGGGTCAACCGGCCGGCGAAATTCCACGCGGCGGACGCAAGGACATACGCGATGCGGTTGAAGCCGCACGCAAGGCGGAAGGCTGGACGGGTTGCACAGCGCACAACCGCGCACAGGTGCTGTATTACATCGCCGAGAACCTGTCTGCGCGTGGCCAGGAATTCAGCCGGCGTATTGCGCAGTTGAGCGGCAAGGATGAAACTGCCGCGAATGCCGAACTGGACCTATGTATCAGCCGCATCTACACCTATGCGGCGATGGCCGATAAATACGACAGCGCGGTGCATTCGACACCTTTCCGCATGGTGACGCTGGCCATGAAAGAAGCTTTGGGCGTCATTGGTATCGTCGCGCCGGAAGAAGCCGGCCTGCTCGGCTTGAT
>DATCZY010000416.1:0-7825 GCA_036525655.1 Lysobacterales bacterium
GATTACTCGTCCCATCCCTGGGACTCGCCCTTCGGGTTCGTCGCTGCGCGACTTCATGCAAAATCGTTCATTGTGCAGGGATGTACAGGTGTCGTGGAGCACATGGATGTGCGGGAACGACCCTGACGATTTTGTCGAACGAGTTCGAATTGCATCAATACAATCGTCGGTATCCACTTTAAGTGAAGCGCATTTCAAGAGATGGTGCCGGCACCAGGATTCGAACCCGGGACCTACTGATTACAAATCAGTTGCTCTACCAACTGAGCTATACCGGCACGTGGTATATCAGGGGGAGGGAATTTTATGTTTTGCAGGCCGCCAGTGCAATGTTTTTAAGTTGCAACATCATCCTTCAATGGTTCCGTTCTCACCGTCGTTCTCCGCTTTCGGCTCGACGGCCTGGTCCGGCGATGCTTCGTCGCTTTGGGCCGGTGCGTCGTCAACGGCTTTTTCCGTACCCGTATCTTCACCCTGATCAGGGTCAGTCCCGTTGTCTTCTGCGTTTGCCTGGGGTCGCGGCAAATACTCCGCGGGGGCTTGCGAAGTCACAGCGGTGTCTTCAGGCTTGGCCTGTTCAGTGTCTTTTGAGTCTGCACCGGTGACTTCAATATCAGCTTGTTCTGAGCTTTTTGAGGCGACGTCGGCGGCTTCTTCCGGCATAGCCTGCTCAGTATCTGACGTGACCACATCAATGGCTTCTGTAGCCTCAAGGGCGACCTCAGACTTGTCCATTGCGGTGGGTTTAGAGACCGCATTGGTGTCTTCGGATTTATCCTGCTCAGGGGCCGTTTTGTTAACAACGGTATCTTTAGGTTTGGACTTTACCGGGGGTTGAGAGACCGCACTGGCATCTGCAGATTTATCCTGCTCAGGGGCCGATGTGCTAACAACAGTTTCTTCAAGCTTGGCCTTTTCCGGGGGTGGGGAGACTGCACCGGCGTCTTCGGTTTTATCCTGCTCAGGATTACTTGTAGCCACAACGGTGTCTTCGGAACTCTTTTGTGCAGGTGCTTGAGAGACCGTTTCGGCAACTGCCTGCACAACCTGTTCAGGGGCCGGCAAAGCGCCGTCCGTGTCTTCGTCAAAATCCTTTTCAGGGCAAGGCAAGGGGCGCTGCATGAAGTCATTCGGGCGGTTTTGCATATTCAGCGCGATTAAACCGGATCCGGGAACCTGCTCGTAATCCAGCCAGTAGCGCGGCTCCGCCTGTCGCTGGATGCGCATCTTTGCTGCGAAACCCCTGTCCTCGAGGTCCTTTTTGCGCCGCTGTGCATTTTCCTGGCGCAGGAAATAACCCAGTGAAATGGCGTTTTTCCAGTCACCGTCATACATAATTGCGATGTCTTCCAGACCCAGGGCCTGCAGCGAGAAAAGCGCCTTGTTCGCCTCCAGCAGTGAGTCGTAAGGCGGCATAAACACCCAGTAGCCTTTCTCTACAAGCGCCTCGGTCTGGCGTTCGTTGACATGGGTGGTCACTTCCAGCAGGCGCGCGCGGATATCGTCCGCATCTTCACTCGAGTGAAACGGACCGAGGGTAAAACACTGGCGGTTGTTGGACATTAAGCCCTGGTCCTCCATCATCTCACTGAAAAGATGAATGGTCGGGATACGGGTGTCTGTTGTCCCGGTCCGGGTCGCACTGGTCCTGGGCTGGACGTCAGGTTTGTCGGATTGGAATGCCAGCAGTAGCAGGTTGGCAAGCACCAGGCTGATGAATAATATTCTTAACATCGGAGCATTATATCTTTGTTTTACTCAAACTGACTTCTCCCGAATGCAGCTTTAGCATTTCTGTGCCGGTATCCAGCAACAGGGCTCCGGACTCATCGATTCCGCTTGCCGTTCCGCGGATCGCACCGCTGCCGGTAAAGACCTCGATGGGCCGCCCGCGCAGCGCATCCAACTGTTCCCACGAGTCCCTGAACGGTGTAAAACCATGCGCTGCAAACATGTCCAGGCCCGTCACCAGTTCTTCCACCAACAACGCGGCCAGCGTATTGCGCGAACAATCCGGCAAGCCGGAGCGCAGATCGGTCCATGGCTGGTCGATACCCCCGGTAAGCGCCGAGGCTGGCATGTGAACGTTGATACCCACGCCTAAAACCGCATGACAGGGGCCCTGGGAATCGCCCTGCACCTCCACCAGGCAACCGCACAGCTTGCGACCGTCTAGCAACAGGTCGTTGGGCCATTTGACCCGATGACCTTCGAGACCCGCGCGCTGCAGGGCCTGTGCCGTTGCCAGCGCTACCACCAGGGGCAGGCAACCCAGTTCCGACAGGGCTTTTTCAAACATCCAGCCCATCGATAAATAGAGATTTCTGCCGAACGGCGAATGCCATTGGCGGCCGCGTCTGCCACGCCCGCCGGTCTGGTGCTCGGCAAGGATGACCGCCGCGTGCTGGTCTTCCTGCGCCAGGCGGCGCACGGCCGAGTTGGTAGAATCCAGTGATGATTCTATAACCAGGCCACGTAGTTTCGTGCGCACGGCGGGATGCACCCCGTCCAGGATTTGAACACCGTCCAACAGCTCCAGCGGTTCCCTTAGCAGGTAACCCTTGCCGGCAACAGCGTCAATCCCGATACCAAGCGCGCGCAGACCCTCGACGTGTTTCCATACCGCCGCCCGGCTGCAGCCGAGTTCGCGGCCGATGGACTCTCCGGAACGGGTCTCGGTGGCGGACAGGTAGCGGGCCAGCTGCTGGATGATCGCACTGCTCATGTCAAACAGCCCTGCTCAGCGCTTACGGGAAAAAATATGTATACGCTCAAAACGGTATTCGGTTCCATGACGCAATTTACGCATATTCGCACGATGGGTAAAAAGCAGAAAAAAAGCGAGGACGGTCGAAAAGACCATTAATGGATGGTTATTCATCGCCCAGGCTGCGGGTATCAGGCTGAAACCCGCCAACACCGTCGACAGGCCAACATAACCGCTCATGATCAGGGTGACCAACCACGTCATGACCAGCGGCAACAGCAGCCAGGGTTCTATAAAAATGATGGCTCCCACCGCGGTCGCTGCACCTTTGCCGCCACGAAAACCATGCCAGACGGGAAAACAGTGTCCCACGACAGCAGCAAATCCACAGGCCATGACAAGCAGGTCTGTATCCAGGATGGGCGCCGAACCGCCGATCTCCAGTGCCGGAATCAACCAGGCCGCAATGAATCCCTTGCCGATATCAATCACGACCACACCGAGGGCAAAGACCAGGCCCTGGGTGCGGAAGGCGTTGGTGCCACCGGCGTTGCCGCTGCCCTGGCTGCGGATATCCACCTTTTTGATCCTGCCCACCAACAGGCTGCCGGAGACGGAGCCCAGAAGGTAAGCCAGAATAACTTTTATGATGATTGCAGTCATAAATCCTTGCGGTCAGTTCAATAAATCGGGTTGTGGCAGGAACCCCACCACCAGGCCACCGGGCCCCAGGTGCACACCCAGTGCCGGTCCCGCCTCGGTGATATGACAGGAATGAACACGCGTGTGCCGGCCCAGTATAAACCTGCGCAACTCCCTTGCACCTTCGGGATTTGCACCGTGCGCGATAAAAATTCGATAGCTGGTTTCATTTTTCATTTTTCTGACCACGGCCTTCCCCAGCGCTTCCGGCCTGGCGCCAATCCCGAGAGCAAAACCAGCGAGACCGAAACGGCCATTTTTTGCGGTTATCAATGGGCTGATGTGAAGAAAATCGGTGACTTTTCTAACCCAGGCAGGCAGACGCCCGCCACGCACCAGGTAAGAGAGGTCATCGGCCAGGCCGATCACACGGCACTGGGGCCCGGTCTCCTTTAACAGCGATTCGATTTCAGCCAGTGTCATGCCCTGCTGTGCGGCCTGCGCGGCGATCACGACCAGCAAACCCTCACCGCAGCTTGCGCTCTTCGAGTCGAATACATGCACCCGCCCGTTGAACCGATCCGCCGCGGTACGCGCCGCCTGGGTCGTGCCGCTGAGTTCTGCCGACAAACCCACCGACAGTACTTCGTAACCGTGGCCGGTCAGCAGGTCGTACATGCGCACGAAATCTCCCACCGGGGGTTGCGATGTCTTGGGGCTTTCCTCGCTTTCTTCCAGCATGCGGTATAACTCGGCCGGCATCAGGGAAACGTAGTCGATGTATTCGGTTGCACCAAAGTTCAGACGGGCGGAGACCATGTGGATGGCGAGCCGTTCCTGTTCTTCAAACGGGATGTCCGCGCCTGAATCTGTCACGATCGCTACCTGCCCCACCTGGTTCATCAGGCCGTGCTGACGTTTCATATCGTCGGCTTTTTGTTGGTGGAGTTCGCCAAATTGCTCACAAACCAGGTAAGCCTCGCCCGGGTTGTTCACGTGGACGTGCACGCGCACCCGCTTGCGGCCACCGGCCACGACGAGCGAACTGCAGTCGAGTTTCTCCAGCCCTTTCATGATCGCGGCGCGTTCCAGGTGCTCACCCTCGATGACGCATTCCGTGCAGAACCGGTGTGCGCCCGGGTCCATTTCCATCGCCGTGCTGCCAAAGGAAAGCATGTCTTCAATATCGATGGCAGTGGCGCCGGTTTCACCGTTCTCGATGTAGCTCCAGATACCTTCCAGCAGATCGACGAACGCCTGTCCGCCGGCATCCACCACGCCCGCCTGTTTCAACACGGGTAATTGCTCGGGTGTGTGCGCCAGCGATTCCCTGGCGCGTTGCAGACCGTACTCGAACATCTCGCGCACGTCCTCAACGCCCTGCCGGGCTTTTTCTTCCAGTGCGTTTGAAAAATCCTCCAACACCGTCGGCAACGTACCGGCCACCGGCTCGGACATGGCCGTCCATGCAGCCTCCGCGCCGGCGCTGCTGGCTGCCGCCAGTTCTGCGGCGCCAATGCTTTTACCCTCCGGAAGGGCCGCGCTGAAACCGTGAAAGTACTGCGCCATGATGGCGCCGGAGTTGCCCCTGGAGCCGTCAAGTGAGGCGTTGGCCACGCGTTTCATCAACTGCTTGATTGAAAGACCATCGGCGTTACCCATGGCCTCGTGAATGACCTTGAAACTGAACGCCATGTTGGTGCCGGTATCGCCATCGGGCACCGGAAAGACGTTGATGCGGTCGATATACTCGCGGCGTTGAAAAAGGCGCTGGATGGCGGCGGTCAGAACCTTCACCATGCGGGCCGAATTAATGTAGGAAACAGCTTTGGTCAAAACGTCATTCCAGGCAAACTGAGTCGATGCAGAGTCTAGTCTAGTGCATGGTGAAAATGAAAGTCGCGTGGTTTAGTACGATAATATATGACCAGGCGGAATGATCTGTTGGCGAAAAACGCCGCAATTTGGCCTGGTTTACAACAGCGCCAAATATTTTGCGACTGCAACGCAAGGCAGTGCCTAATGGCACATTTGGCACGGATAGTGCATCGATATAATGGGTAAAGTGACAGGAGAAAGCGATGCAAGACGAAACCTTTTTTGAAAGCATGAAAAGAAATCTGAATGGCGAACCGGGGCAACCCATCGTGCTGGGTGTGTGCAAGACACTCGCCGCAAGGTTCGGCCAGGAGGTCTGGCTCATCAGGCTGGCCGCCATTGTACTGGGCGTTTTTTACAGCTTTTTCACGCTCGTGGCCTACATCCTGCTCGGCTTGTTCATGGAAGAAACATCACACAGGACCAAGAGCCTTTTTGAAGGTCTGGGCATCTGGTTCCGGGAATTCACCGAAAAGGTCGGCAACGGCTTTGCCAATATGTTTGAACGGGGTAATTCCAACAGACGCAACCGGGACTACTGAAACAGGACGTGACAAAAGCGTTTTAAAGACGACCGAGGTCTGCCTCTCACTTCCACAAATGGCGGGAAAAGAGAGCAGTGCGTCGCGTTTTGCGCCGGCCACCGGCTGATACCAGGTCTGCTGTCGCGCGCCTCATTCCAGTTTGAAGCGGTAAACATCCGCCACCACCGTCTGTTGCGCCTGCATACCGCCAACCAGGTAGTACCAACCCTTCGAAAAAGGCAATCCGCGATGATCCATCGTGCCCTGCGGTAAATAACCCAGCAACTGCCACTGAGCCGTGGCGAAACTGTAAGCAAATACCGATTTCTCCGCTTCGGCGGGTACACCGTTGTAACCGATGCCATTGAAGTTGTAAGGGTTGACCGACCCGCCCGCAAAAACCACCCGTCCCTGCGGGTCGCCCGTCGCCGCCATCCGGTAAAGCCCGATCCCCGGATGCGGTGCGAGCGGATGCCAGTGTATGCGGCGATGGTTCTGCGCATCGATAATGCCTGACCAGCACTGGTTGGACGGCACGAACTGCCGCGGACTTTCGTCCACCGGGTACTGGATCCTGACACCGTCACAGATCAGCATCTGGCTACCCACTATGCCCCCGGAATGCCCGAAAACCGGTGTGCCCGGCCACGGTGTGGCCTGCGTCCACGTGAGGTTCTGCGTATCCAGCACCTGCACGAGGTTGACGTTTCCGAGGTCATGCCAACCGCTGACCAGGTAGATGTAACGGTCCTGGTAAACCAGCAGGACCGAATCCTCGACCGGCACCGGCATATCCGTCACCCACTGCAACGCGGTCTCCCCCGGACGCACCCGGTAGACACCGGGCTGGGATTCCTCGCTGCCGTCGGCAGCCACCGTGTAACCGCCAAACAGCCAGGCCGCGCCACCGGCGCTGACGGCCGATGCGGCCAGCCGTCCGCTGGTGCCCGGCGCCGGCGTCAGCTCGGTCCAACTGGTCGCACCGGGGTTCAATACAAATGCGGCGGGTGAAATATCCTGCCAGGTTTTGCCGCTGCCCAGCCCCAGAAAACTGTACAGGTAAACATCCTGCCCGCTTTCAACCAGCGCGACCGCATTATTGCTGACAGCCTGTTGCAGCGACGGTAAGGGTTCGACCTCTATCGCCTGCGCCAGGACATTCGCGACCATGAGGCATGCCGCCAAAACGACGCGGAGCATCCTCATGTCCCATTCCCCAAAAACAAGGCCAGTTCGCCTTGATCGAAAGGCCAGAACAGTTCCTTGTTGTTATCAACACGTTTGAGTACCGGGATATGGATTTCGTAAAGCTCGAGCAGGCCGGGGTCGTTTTCGATTTCGACTTTCGAATAGCGTTCACCAAGACCCGCTATTTGCAACAGCGTCTCAGCTTCATCACACAAATGACAGTGCTCCGTGTAATATAACAATAGCTGACCCATGGAGTTGTCCTCGTATTGGCCTTGTACCGGGTTAGGATCATCGCACAAACACGCACGGAAGAAGAACATGGCGGTCAGTGTTTTTGAATTATTCAAGATTGGAATCGGGCCTTCGAGCTCACACACCGTCGGCCCCATGCTCGCCGCGCATACGTTCGTGGGCCGCCTGGAACACTACAAATTGCTCAGCCGGATTGCGCGTTTGCAGGTCACCCTCTACGGTTCGCTGGCCTTTACCGGCCGCGGCCATGGTACCGACAAGGCGGTGATGCTGGGTCTGTCCGGTGAACTGCCCGACAAGGTCGATCCCGACGCCATCGATGGCATTGTGCAAAATATCCTGGACCGCGGTTGTATCCAACTGGCCGGTCGAAAGAAAGTCGCGTTCGCTGAAAAGACAGACCTGCTGTTCAACAAGCGTACCAGTCTGCCGCACCATACCAACGGCATGCGTTTCGTGGCCTTCGATGACAACGGCGAAGCACTGATCCAACGTGATTATTACTCGGTTGGCGGCGGTTTCGTGGTCAACCACGATGAGGCAGCGGCCGACCGCATCGTCAAGGACGCGACCCCGGTGCCTTTCCCGTTCAGCAATTGCAACGAACTGCTCGCGCTGTGCGCCGAAAACA
>DATCZY010000417.1:0-6024 GCA_036525655.1 Lysobacterales bacterium
TGACCAGGCCGATGGGCACCAAAATGAAAACCACGCCCACAAGCAGGATAACCATCTGCATCACATCGGTGTAAATCACGGCTTTCAGGCCGCCCATCGCGGTGTAAGCGAGAATGATAAAACCGGCCAGCGCAATCGCCAGCACCAGGTCCATACCCATGGTCACCTGCAATAATTTGCCACCGGCGATGATCTGCCCGCCGACGAAGGTGAACCAGGCCAGGCCGATGACCACCGCGGCGAGCGTGCCGGTGCGGCGATCAAAGCGGGCTTCAAACAGGTCGCCGGTGGTCAGGCCCTTCACGTGGTCGGCCCAGCGTTTGACTTTCGGCACCATCAAAAAGGATGCCAGGATAATGCTCAGCCCGGAGATGGCGATCAGCCAGGAACCTGAAATACCCAGCGTAAAACCCAAGCCGCCCATGGCGATGCTGAAACCGCCGCCGATATCGGTGGCCGCGGTCGTGGCCGTGGTCTGGAACAGGTTCATGCTGCGGTCGGCCGCCATGAAGGATTCACTCTCGCCGTGTTTTTTCTGCGAACGGGCGACGTGCAAACCCACCCAGAGCAGGGCCACGAAGTAGAGTCCGATGGCGACCAGGTCTAGGTAGTGGAGTTTGTGCATGGGCTGTTCTGCGTTGGTTCGGGCCGGTGATCTTGCCAAGAATGGGCGTTCTGTTATTATTCTCTATTCTGATAGATAACAAATCAACCATAGATTTTAGTTATTTTAATATATGACGAATCAATCCTCCAAGAATCAAAATAACAGCCTGCCGGATGAACTCGCGTGGAAACTGGACTGGAATCTCCTGCGCACCTTCATGGTGATCGTGCAGGAAAGAAACATCACCGCCGCCGCAAACCGTCTCAAGCTCAAGCAACCCACCGTCAGCAATGCCCTGAAACGGCTTGAACAAAGCCTGGGTTGCGACCTGATCAGGCGTGGGCCGCGTTCCTTCGAGGTCACCGTGCGCGGCAAAGCCCTCTACCAGGAATGCATATCGGTCTTTGGAACGGTGAACCGCCTGTCCTGCGCATTGGAGGAAGCTTGCGAGCATATCTCCGGCACCGTGCAACTGTCGATGGCCAGCCACGTCATGAGCCCCCTGCTCGACGATACGCTCGAGGCCTTTCACCGTCTTCACCCACGGGCCTGTATCTCCATCAACATCAGCAGCAGCAAGGACGTAATCCGCTCAATTCTCGAAAAGCAGTCGGCCGTCGGTATCTGCCTGGTGCAGGACCAGGTCCCCGAACTGGATTACCGGCACTTGTATACCGAGCATTTCGGCTTCTTTTGCGGCCCGAGGCACCGGCTTTTCGGAAAACAGGGGCTGGGCATGCAGGACCTGCGTGGTGAGCAGTGCGTGTCATTCCGCACCGATCAGTTGAATGACGTGCTCCAACCGGTCGCCCTGTTACGCGTGCAGGCCGATTTCGACCGGAACATTGCCGGCATGTCGAGTAACCTCGAGGAGATCCGCCGCATGGTGATGGCCGGCGTGGGTATCGGCGCCCTGCCCGTGCACGTGGTCGAGCGCGAGGTCAAAGACGGCCTGCTGTTCCGCCTGCCACCCTATGAAAACCTGCCGCCGATCAATATCTGGCTGGTACGCCATCCGGGCGCCAGCCTGAACCAGGCGGAACGTGAATTTTTACGCATGCTGGACGAAAGGATTGACGCGACGCCGATCGAGTCGCGGACCTACGGCAATGGATATTCACCGGATAAAAGCATCGCACATCAAACACATTGAATGGAGATACCCAGTTGACAAAAGCAGTGACGTGGAGCCCGACAGACCCATCCCGCCTGTTCTACCAGACCCGCCAGCGCCGCCCCTTGCTCGACCGCGCGGAGGGCGTCTACCTGTGGGATCGCAATGGCAAACGTTATCTCGATGGTTCCAGTGGCGCGATGGTATCCAACATCGGCCACAGCAACCCGCGGGTGCTGGAGGCCATGCGCAAACAGATGGAACGCTCGACCTTTGGCTACCGCTTGCATTTCGAGAATGAACCCGCCGAGCACCTCGCCGCCCAGATCGCCGCCCTGTGCCCTGAGGGGCACGACCGCGTGTTCTTTGTCTCGGGTGGCTCGGAGGCAACCGAAAGCTGTATCAAGCTGGCCCGGCAATACGCCTATACCAGCGGACAGCAGTCGCGCTGGCAGGTGATTACCCGCAACCCCTCCTACCATGGGTCGACCCTTGGCGCGCTGGCTGTGACCGGTTACCGCCCGTTGACCGATCCTTTTTTGCCCATGATGCGACAGATGCCTGCGATACCGGCGCCGAGGTGCTACCTGGACAACGATTCGCTGAGCGACAGCGAGCGCGGTATCCGCTATGCCGATATGTTGAGGGACAAGATCATCGAGCTCGGACCCGAAACCGTGCTGGCCTTCATCATGGAACCGGTGGGTGGCGCATCCACCGGCGCGCTGGTCGCGCCGGACAGTTACTATGCGCGCATCCGCGAGATCTGCGATGAGTTCGGGGTTATTCTGATCTATGACGAAGTGATGAGCGGAGCCGGCCGGACCGGCCGTTACCTGGCCGCCGAACACTGGCACGTCAAACCCGACATCATCGCCCTGGCCAAGGGTCTGGCCGCCGGTTATGCGCCGCTGGGCGCTATGCTGGCGGACAACCGCATCATCGACACCGTGCTCAACGCGGGTGGTTTTCAACATGGATACACCTATGCGGGTAACCCGTTGGCCTGCGCCGCTGGCCTGGCCGTGACCCAGGAGATTCTCGAGCACGACCTGATGGAGCAGGCAAGCTCGATGGGAAGCCTCCTGAAAGCAGAGTTACAGTCACTGATGGATGATTACTACTTTATCGGCGATGTACGCGGCAAGGGCCTGCTGCTCGCTTTTGAACTGGTGCAAGACCGCGACACCATGCAACCCCTGCCGGCCGCCTTTAACGCTCACATCCGCCTGGTGGAACTGGCCTACGAACGCGGACTGATCATCTATTCCAGACGGACCCGTGGCGGTATTGAGGGCGATCATTTCCTGGTATGCCCACCGATGATCATCACAGCCGCACAGATTGAAGAGATTATCGGGACCCTGCGGGATAGCCTGGATATCCTTCAAACCGAGTTGGCGCACGCGGGAATTAAAATATGAAGCGCGTAAAACCGGGTGATAATTTCAAACATGTCATACGGGGCCGCCAGCATGACTGATTCAATGCGGCGTTTCACTGCCCGGCTCCGCCTCCTAGGAGTGTCGTTACTGCTGGGGCTGTCCCCCGGCATGGCTACCGCTTACCTTGACCTGAACGCGGCGCAGGTGGAGAAACTCGACAACGGCCTCACCGTCATCGTGCTCGAAGACCACAGCTTTCCGGTCGTCAGTGTGCAGATGCTCTATAAGGCGGGCGCCAGGAACGAGTCTTTCGGCACGACCGGTTTGGCCCATTTCCTCGAGCACATGGCATTCCGGTCTTCCGAAAACTTCCCGGAAACCGAAGTTGTCTCGAAAATCTACGGCGTCGGTGGAGAGTGGCACGGCTATACCTGGCTCGACCAGACGACTTATTTCGCAACCGTTCCGAAGGAACAACTCGGGCTGTTGCTGCGCATCGAGGCAGACCGCATGTCACGGCTCGATATTCCGCTCGCCGATCTCGATTCGGAGCGCGGCGCGGTGCTGACCGAAATGCATAGTTACGAGAACGACCCCGGCACCGTGCTGCACGATAACGTGCTTTACCTTTCCTTCCTGGCGCATCCTTACCGCAACAACACAATTGGCTGGGAAAGCGACATCGCCAACATCTCCCACCAGGACCTGGTGGATTTTTACCAGCGCCATTACCAGCCGGGTAACGCGGTCCTGGCCATCGCGGGTGATGTCAGCACGCAGGATGTCATGCAGCAGGTCAGGCAAAATTTTGCAGACATGCAGGGCCGCGCAGCAACCCCGGCGCCCCATACCGTGGAACCCGCCCAGGTCGGCGAACGACGGGTGCGCCTGCAGGGTGACCTGGAACGGAAATATTTCAAGATCGTCTACCACGCCCCGGCTGTGAACAACCCGGACTACGCCGCGTTCCTGTTAATTCAGGATCTGCTGGCCGGCGGATCAGGTGTCAGCTTCCTGCAAAACGACTGGGGTACGCCGGTGCGTCCGGACTCGGCGCTCGCCGGTATCAGTGCCGACCTATCCACCTGGTTCCCGCCATCGGCACAGGATTATGTCTTCATGATCAGCGGTACATTACCCGCCGATGGTGACGAAGGCGCCACGGAAAAGGCGCTCGAAACCGGTATCGGGCGCCTGCGCCAGCAGTTCGGAGAAAACAGACCGGAGGCCTTAGCCGAGCTGGAAAAGGCGCGCGCGCGCGTCCTGCGCGAATTGACCTTCGATGTTCAGACCACCGAGGACGCCGCCCACCAATTGGCGTTTTTTGCCGGTCTGGATGCGCTGGGCGTATTGGTGAACCTGGAAGATCTGCTGAAAAAGGTCACGGTCGATGATATCGAACGCATCCTGAACCGCTACCTGCGCAGTGAACAAAGGACCATCGGCTGGTACGTACCCGAGACCGATCATGACGCAATAGAACCCGCCCCGAAGCAGGCTGCCGCCGTTCCGGCCACGCCATGGTCCGGCAGCAAGACACCTGCCCGGACGTCAAAGGAAGCTGCGACCCCTGCCAAGATGTACTCACTGTCCAACGGCACGCCGGTCATCATCCAGCGGTCGCCGCTATCGCCGACCGCGATGCTCAAGGTCATCGTACCGCCCGCCGATTTCCCGCTGCCTGCGGGCGTGGGTGAGAGTCACCCGGCCTGGGGCCTGTCCTCGCTGGATTTCGAACTTTTACCAGGTGAAGTAGAAACGGCCATCGCACAGGCTAAAAGCATTATCCAGGCTGCCGGGCCGATGGCGGCAACAACGGGCGGGCAAAGCGTCGATCCGATCGCCTTGCTCGAAGAGACATTCACCGGTCTGCTCGGACTGAAAATGCCCGCGGCAGAGGTTACCGGCCCCATCCTGCTGGTGATCAGCGGCGATATCGACCCACCGCATGTGCTGCAACAACTTGAGGACAGTTTTGGAACAGGGCCCGCAACAAAGTGGTTGTTGCCGGACGCGATCGGACCACTCGCCCCGGTGGATGTGGAGAAACACGTTGATTTCAAGATCGCCCAGGAGCAGATCGGTTACCTCGTGCAGGTGCCCGGCCCGCGTGAACAGACCCAGGCCGCCTGGCGGATGGTGCTGTACATACTCACGCACGGTTACGAGGGCCGGCTGGGCAAAGCGGCCATCAGCCATCGCGGCCTCGTTTATTACATCGACAGCGGCTACCACACCGATGGCACAAATGACTGGATTACCCTGCAAACAGGTGTAGACCCCGCCAAGCTGCCCGCCATGAAAAACCTGCTGCGTGAGCAACTGAACCTGTTGATCACGGATCCACCTTCAGCGGCAGAAATCGAAGAGGCGCGGACGCACCTGCTGGGCCGTTACGTCAGCGCGGCTCAAAGCAACGCGGAATTGTCGGAGACGCTAGCCAGGCAGTGGATACTGCATGGCGGCCTGCCCGGGTATGAGGACCTTAAACGCCAACTCGATGCGGTCGGCCAGCAGGACATCATGCAAATGCTGCCCGCTTTCACGCGCGGGTCAATCGTGTCCGTCAGAAACCCGCCGGAATAGTCTGCAATATACCGGCTAAGACGCGACCGGCTCGGGCTCGGGTGTTTTCTCCTTCTCCAACGGCACGATGGTGAGATTCGTGATGCCGTAAAAGATGGCGATCAGCGGGTTCAGCAGGTTCAGGAACGCGTATGGCAGATAGGCCAGCGTCGGTACACCCAGGGTCGCAGCCATGAAGGCGCCGCAGGTATTCCACGGCACCAGCGCCGAGGTCATGGTGCCGGCGTCTTCGAGCGTGCGCGAAAGGTTTTGCGGTGCGAGTCCGCGACGGGCAAACTCCATGCGATACATCCGGCCGGGAAGCACGATCGCAATATACTGATCGGCGGCAA
>DATCZY010000418.1:0-2220 GCA_036525655.1 Lysobacterales bacterium
CCGGCCATTCAGACTGATAGGTAACCTGCCCTATAATATTTCCACGCCGCTGATCTTCCACGTGTTGCAGTGGAGTGACCTGGTTGTCGACATGCATTTCATGCTGCAAAAGGAAGTGGTGGACCGCATGGCCGCCGCGCCCGGCAGCCGCACCTACGGGCGCCTGTCGGTGATGACCCAGTACCACGCTGAGGTCACACCCTTATTTGATGTGCCGCCGGAAAGCTTTTCACCGGTACCCAAGGTGGTTTCCAGCATCGTGCGTCTGAAGCCCTATCAACAGCCGCCCGTCGATGCGGGTTCGTATGAAAACATGGCCCGCGTGGTCGCTGCGGCGTTCTCGATGCGCCGCAAAACACTGCGTAACAGTCTCCGGGAGGTGTTGAGCGAGGAGCAGATCATCGCGGCCGGTATCAATCCGGGTGATCGCGCCGAACAACTCAGCCTGTCGCAATTTGCCGCACTTGCCCGCTCCCTGCCATATGATGCAAACTGAAACCAACCAATGAAACCCTTTTTCAAAGAGCAGTGGTTATGAGCAAAAATATTCCAGTTCGAGTTGTTGCACTACCTGAGTTTCTCGGTCGGCACGAAGACAAGTTTGCCTTCGCGTACACGATCCATATCACCAATGATTCCGACCAGAATATCACCCTGCGCAACCGGCACTGGATCATCACGCATGCCAACGGTTCGACCGAAGAGGTCATCGGCGAGGGCGTGATCGGCAAGACGCCCGAACTGGCTCCGGGTAAATCTTACAGCTACACCAGCGGGGCGCTGATACCCACGCCGGTGGGTTCGATGCGGGGATCCTACGGTTTTGTCACCGATGACGGTATTTCATTTCGTGCGGAAATACCCGAGTTCACACTGCATACGCCCAACGCACCGCTGCACTAGCGGCACCGCATGTCCACCTATCTCCTCGGCGATATCCAGGGTTGTTATGATTCTCTGCAGCGCTTGTTGGAAACCATCCATTTCGATCCCGCGAACGACCAGTTGTGGTCCTGTGGCGACCTGGTCAACCGCGGCGGTTCTTCGCTGGAGGTGTTGCGCCTGCTGAAAAGTTTCGGTCCCGCCGTCAATGTCACGCTCGGCAACCACGACCTGCACCTGCTGGCATCCTATCACCGCCATCCCAACGGCCGTTCGGGCAACCCCGAATTCGATGCGGTGTTCGCGGCGCCCGAATGCGCCTCGCTGATGGATTGGTTAAGAAGCTTCCCTTTGGCGTACTGGTCGGAGGAACACCGGGTGCTGCGCGTTCACGCCGGCGTCATACCCCAGTGGGACTGGCAGGCGACGCTGAGCGCGGCCGAGGAGGTATCGGCCGTTTTACAGTCCGACCAGCGCGGGGAGTTTTTCAAGCGCATGTACTCCAACAAGCCGAGACTCTGGCGCGACGACAGGACCGGCTGGAAACGTCTGCGCCTGATCACCAACATACTGACACGCCTGCGGTTCTGTGACGAACTGGGCCGCGGCATCTACAGCGCATCCGGCCCGCCCGGCAGCCAGCCCGAAGGCTACCAGCCGTGGTTCAAACACTCACACCGGAAAACCCGCGACGTGACCGTTGTCTTCGGACACTGGGCAGCCCTCGGCCTGCGTGTAAAGAAGCGCTACATCGCGCTGGATTCGGGCTGTGTCTGGGGTGGCCGGCTGAGCGCGGTGAGACTCGAAGACCATACGATCTACCAGGTCAAGTGCCTGGAAAAATAGCTACGCCCTGCCCCGGGCGGACTTACGCTTGAGCTCGACTATCCGGTAAGACAGGTCGTTGTTGTCATCCGCCGCAAAGTGCGTTTCCGCGGTCTGCTCCCACTCGTTGCCGTCCCAGTCGGGAAACCAGGTATCCGCCTGCGGTTCAATATCGATCAGCGTCAGGACCATGCGCTGCGCAAGCGGCAGCGCCTGTTCATACAACTGGCCGCCGCCGATGATCATGACCTCGTCGCTCTTCGAAACTTCGATGGCTTCGGCCAGCGAGCCGACCAGGTCGACACCCTTCGCGAGGAAGGTTCGGTTCCTGCTGATCACGACATTCTGCCGCCCCGGCAGGGGGCTGCCGACGGCCTGCCAGGTCTTGCGGCCCATGACGATGGTCTTGCCCATCGTCGCCTGTTTGAAATGCTTCAGCTCCGCCGGCAGATGCCAGGGCATGCGTCCCTCCAGGCCGATCGCCCTGTTCCGGCCCATCGCCGCTATCAGTGT
>DATCZY010000419.1:0-3262 GCA_036525655.1 Lysobacterales bacterium
GACTGTGCATGGTCCGGTAATACTGTCTATATAAAATGGCGAATGACCGGGCGGATCCGGTTTATTGGTGACTGGCTGGTTGAGGGAGTCAGTGAGGTGGAATTTTCAGAGAATGCGAAAGTGCTGAGTCATATCGATCACTGGGATGCTGCAAGCCAGTTTTATGGTCACCTGCCTGTTATTGGCTGGCTGCTGCGGCGGCTGTCTTCTCCGGCCAGGATTTCATGAATGCCAGTGTGACTGTACCAAGTCCAATGCCGAATTTTGTCAGCCGGGCCCGATTCATCAATACGCCGTCCGGTTGCAGGAACATCCAGTCGTCGAAGGCAACTTTCATATTTCTGTTGCCAATCCTGAGATCAAGTTGATAATTCCAGTGTAAAGTGTTGCCATATGTTTCTCCGCGTGCCTCACCGATGACATCACCGGCGGTACCGCTGTAGCGGTTGTTGCCGAGCCTGCGTATGGTCCAGATGCGTTCCTGTCGCTCACCGTCCGCATAGGTAAAGTATTCCTCGAGGACCAGCGTATCTCCGTTAACCCTGCCATGAATATCGACAGTAAATTGCCGTCGTAGCCGGTTGAAACGGTCCTCGAATATACCCCATGCGCGCGTTTTCCCTACAAAGTATTCGAACAGATCGAGCTGCTGCTTGCTGTTTTCAAAGTCCCTGGGATTCATTGTCCCGCACCCCGTGATAAATGCTGACAAGAGCAGCATTACGATAGTATTTTTCATAACCTTCTGCCTTCAGCCGAATAATCCCGCCGGTCAAGGCGGCTGATAATGGCGGCATGTCGTTGCTGTGTCAGCGGCAGTCCGCTGACCAATGCGATGGCCGTCAGTTTGAATACGCAGGGAATCAGTGCATAGATCATTGCCAGCATGCGCAGGGAATCTGCCGGCGGCGTGGGTTGTTCAAGCCCCAGTTGACTGACCAGTGGAAGAATTGTGCCAGCTGCAATCGCCAGTGCCAGCTTGCTGGCCATGTTCCAGAGGGCGAACAGGCTGGCAGTACGGTTGCGACGGAAGCGTAACCTGTCCCAGTCAGCCACGTCTGCCTGAATTGCCGGTGGCAGTGCCAGGTCGGCACCCAGGCATAGACCTGTTACCAGGCAAACAACGGCGAACAGGGTGGTGTCGCCCGGGCCAAGGAATGCTGCGACGGCGAAAGCCGGGCAGGTAATAGTCATTGCCAGGCTCCAGCTATGATGCTTGCTGAAACGACGGCTTATGGTCAGCCACACCGGGATACCAATAACGGCGCTGCCGAAGTACAACGCCAGTAAAAGATTGCGTGTCTGGTCACTGGTTTCCAGTACCTGCGAGCAAAACAGCGGAAACAGGATTGCCGGAATCCCGTTGGCCAGACCATTCAGGAACCAGGCACCGAGCAAGCGCACGAACAGGCGGTTGTCGGTGATGCCACGCCAGCTGCTTTGTGCCGGTGCGACCGGTTTTGGTAGCGGGACAGTTCTTAATAACAGCGTAAAAGCAGGTATTCCGAACGCGACGGCAATCCAGCCCAGCAACGACAGGCGCTGTGCTTCATCGAAATGTAAAAAGCCGAGCACAGCCGGTAATGAACCGGACAGCAGGATGCCACAGATAACTGCAGTTTCACGTCCAGAAGTAAGTCGTGTACGGTCGTGGTACTTTGATGACAGGCGCGCCCCCCAGGTCAGGTAGGGTACCTGTACCAGCGTCCATCCCAGGTACAGAAAGGCGCTGCACATGAACAGCCATACCGGGCCGGCACCACTCGGCGGTGATAACAGCATTACCAGTGACGGAGCAGCAATCAGGGCGCCAGCCAGCACCAGTATTCGCAGACCATCTGGACCGTAATGATCGGTGAGACGGCCGATCAGGGGGTCGGTGACAACGTCCAGGGCGCGACTGAGAAACAGTATCAGCCCGGTTACAGCCAGGCCGATCCCAACATCCCAGGCATAAAAAACCGGAACCAGGGTAAAGACAGGAATCGTCGGTATCGCAGTGACCAGGCCTGGCAAACTGTAGGCGAACAATGTTCTGCCAGACAGTTGGCCTTGATCAGCCGGGCTTGCGAAGTCGGAAGATGCCGACATCAATGCTCCCGGCGAGAAATCCGGTTTCACAATAGCTCAGGTAGTAATCCCAAAGCCGTCTGAAATATTCATCAAAACCCTGTGACTGGATCTCTGGCCATGCGGCATTGAAGCGCTGCTGCCAAATGGACAGTGTGTGCGCATAGTGTTTGCCGAACATGTGCTGATAATCGATCACCAGTCCGGCGCGTGCAGCCTGTTCATGCAGGGTATCGTTCGTCGGTAGCATGCCGCCCGGGAAGACATAGCGCTGGATAAAATCGGTATGTCGATGGTAGTGGCGATAGCGCTCGCGATCGATAGTAATGACCTGGATGACAGCCGCAGCGCCGGGTTTGAGGCGCGCGCGGATAGAATCAAAGAAGCACGGCCAGTGTTTTTCGCCAACCGCCTCCAGCATTTCTATGGAAACGATCGCATCATAAGTACCCTTTGTGTCGCGATAGTCTGTGAGTTCGGCCTTGCTGTCTGATCCGCATTTTTGCATGCGCTCGTTCGTCCATAGGAGCTGTTCATTGCTGAGTGTGATGCCTGTGACCCTGCAGTTATTATTCCTGGCAGCATGTTCCATAAAACCACCCCATCCACAGCCGACTTCAAGTACATGACTGCCACTGCGCAAACCTGCAAGTTTTGCGATTGTCCGGTACTTTTCTTCCTGCGCGGCTTCCAGGGACATATCCGGTTGCCGGAACAGCGCGGCCGAGTAAGTCATGCCACTATCCAGCCATGACCGGTAGAAATCGTTGCCCAGATCGTAGTGATAGGCGATGTTGCGGCGACTGCCGTGCCGGTTATTGTTGCGTGAGCGATGGTAGTACCGGTTAGACAAACGTGTCAGCAGGCTGCCAATTCTGTGTGTGCGCAGTGCAGACTCGTTGCGGTGAAGCAGCCTCATCAGGGCGGACAGATCTGGTGAGTCCCATAGCCCATCGATATAACACTCTGCAAATGCCATTGCACCACCACTAAAAAGATGACTGAATACATCTGCATTGTGGATAACCAGTTCTGCAACCTGGTCGCTGCCCCGGTCTCCGCTGAAGGTCAGGCGGCTGCCGTCAGGGAGTCTGACTGACAGCTGTCCGTGGCTTATCCGTTGCAGTTTTCCAAGCACCAGCCGTTGTGCAGTAGCGCGTCGTGTGACGATCCCCGGCAGGATCCTCAGTGG
>DATCZY010000420.1:0-2730 GCA_036525655.1 Lysobacterales bacterium
GGACACCCTGCAAAACCGCTGCAAGCCGCTCGAGCCCCATACCGGTATCGACACAGGGTTTTGGCAATGGCCGCAAATTGCCGTCTGCCGAGCGGTCGAACTGCATGAACACCAGGTTCCATATTTCGACGTAGCGTCCACCGTCTTCATCTTCGGAGCCGGGTAAGCCACCGTAATAATCAGGGCCGTGGTCGTAGAATATCTCGCTACAGGGACCACAGGGACCAGTATCACCCATGGCCCAGAAATTATCACTATCGTATTGTGCGCCGCCCGGTTTGTCCCCGATGCGGATCACGCGTTCTTCCGCAAGCCCGATATCATTTCGCCAGAGATCATAGGCTTCGTCATCGGTGTAATAAACCGTTACCCATAAACGGTCTTTATCGAGGCCGTAATCTTCGGTTAAAAGGCTCCAGGCAAATTGGATGGCGTCCTTTTTAAAATAGTCACCGAAACTGAAGTTTCCCAACATCTCGAAAAAGGTATGGTGGCGGGCGGTATACCCCACCTGGTCGAGATCGTTGTGCTTGCCACCTGCCCGCACGCACTTCTGAGAGGTAACTGCACGCGGTATTGCGCGTTTCTCGGCACCGAGAAACACGTCCTTGAATTGGACCATGCCTGCGTTGGTAAAAAGCAAGGTTGGATCATTCGCCGGCACCAGGGAACTGGAAGCCACAACTTCATGCTGCCTCGCGGCAAAAAAGTCCAGGAAGGCCTGACGAATTTCAGCTGTTGTTTTCAAAATTTTCCTGCCTTAAAGCAATTAAGCGCTACCTGCGCGTAAAGGGGTTGCAAGTTTACAGAAACATAGCTGATGAAGGAATCAATCTGTTGAATTTAAACGATCCAGAGCAATATTTGCCTGCTCGTGGGTAAACCCCCGGCTCATCAGGCCCCGGTAAAGTTTGGCCCGCCCGGCGTAATCCAACTCGCCATGGCAACGCTTGCCCGCCCATTGCAATGCGATATCAAACCATGTTTCCCGCTCAACGGGCATGGCCTCGCTGATCACATGGTCAGAAACCCCCCGGCTACGCAATTCGCCACGGATTTTTACAGGCCCATAAAGTTGATGCACACGCGTACGAACATACATCTCCGTGAAGCGTTGGTCGGAAACCAGGTTGCTATCTGCGAGATCACCCACGACTTTAACGGCCGTTTCCGAGTCGATACCGCGCTGTACAAGCTTTTGCCTGAGTTCTTCCACACCATATTCGCGGCGCGTGAGGTAACGCACCGCGATTTCATGGGCTTCTGCTTCCGTCAGTTCACGCGCAGTCTTGCCACGCACCATTCCAACCCCTGATCTAAGCTTCTACAGGTTGTGGGGATTCTTTTCTGGGTTCTTTCTTCGGTAGCAGCACGGCCCGTAAACGAGTCTCGATATCCGCTGCCATGTCAGCATGCTCTTCCAGAAAGGCACGGGCATTTTCCTTGCCCTGCCCGATCCTGTCTTTCTCATAGCTGTACCACGCACCGGACTTTTCCACGATACCGTTGGCAACACCGAGATCGAGCAATTCACCGAGCTTGGAGATGCCTTTGCCATAAAGAATTTCGAATTCAGCCTGTTTAAATGGCGGGGCCATTTTGTTTTTGACAACTTTGACCCGCGTCTCGTTACCGATAACCTCGTCGCCCTTCTTGATCGCACCAATGCGACGGATATCCAGGCGCACGGACGAATAAAACTTGAGAGCGTTACCACCGGTGGTCGTTTCGGGACTGCCAAACATCACACCGATTTTCATACGGATCTGGTTGATAAAGACCACCATGCAATTGGAGCGCTGTATATTGGCCGTCAGTTTGCGCAGCGCCTGCGACATCAGCCGGGCCTGCAGGCCAACATGACGGTCACCCATTTCGCCTTCAATTTCGGCCTTGGGTGTTAACGCTGCAACGGAGTCCACCACAACGATATCCACCGCTCCGGAACGCACCAGCATATCGGTGATCTCAAGCGCCTGCTCACCGGTATCGGGTTGTGAAACAAGCAGGTCTTCGACGTTGACACCCAGGTTTTCTGCGTACTGGGGATCGAGCGCATGCTCGGCGTCAACAAAAGCCGCAGTGCCACCCAATTTCTGCGCTTCTGCAATGACCTGCAGGGTCAGGGTGGTTTTACCACTGGACTCGGGACCATAGATTTCAACGACGCGTCCACGCGGCAAACCACCGATGCCCAGCGCGACATCAATGGCCAGTGACCCAGTGGAAATGACCTCGACATTTCGCTGAGGGGAACCATCGCCCATACGCATAATGGCGCCCTTCCCGAACTGCTTTTCAATCTGTGACAACGCTGCCGTCAGCGCCTGCTTCTTGTTGTTATCCAACTCCTACTCTCCTTTAAAATTTACTGGTTTTCACCGCTAGGCGGCATTATGACACAGGCCTGTCAGTGTCTTAAGCCCCGTTTTGGTCAGCGCTGCATATTCCTACAAACGACATCGAAAATTTGCTTCAAAGCGGCTGAAACATTTTGCGCTTTTGACCCGGGGTTTTATTGTTGGGTGCAGTTTGCACCAGGCTATTCTCAAATTGCGATAATCAGAAACCCTCAGCAAAACAATCAGACTTGCATACCGATTCGCAAAATGATGCCCTCGAGAGCATGCAATACCGTCTGCTGCCGCACTGAATTTCGATCGCCCGTAAATACCTGCGCGTCACAGACCGCGGGCCGGTCACCGATACACCAGCCAAAGTGCACCAATC
>DATCZY010000421.1:0-5221 GCA_036525655.1 Lysobacterales bacterium
AACCGCGTCGGTGGCGCGGTCGGTTTCAATGTCCGCACCGGCGCCTTCCACGTGTTCCGCGCCAAAGCGGTTATCGTCAGCGCGGGCGGGGCCTCGCATATCTTCAAACCGCGTTCGGTGGGTGAAGGCATGGGACGGACCTGGTATGCGCCGTGGAGCAGTGGTTCTGCGTATGCGTTGGCGATCCAGGCCGGCGCCAAGATGACGCAGATGGAGAACCGTATCGTACTGGCCCGGTTCAAAGACGGTTACGGTCCGGTCGGTGCGTACTTCCTGCATCTGAAAACCTACACCCAGAACGCCTATGGCAACGAATACGAATCCACCTGGTATGAAGACACCAAGGCCATGGTTGGTGAGTATATCGACCACCATCCGGTGCCGACGTGCCTGCGTAACCATGCCCTGATTTCAGAGGTCAAAGCGGGCCGTGGTCCGATTCACATGGTCACCAAGGAAGCATTCCAGGATCCTCACCTCGAAGAAGTGGGCTGGGAAAACTTCCTCGGCATGACCGTGAGCCAGGCGGTCGTATGGGCCTCGCAGGACATCGATCCAAAGTATATTAACCCTGAGTTGACCACCTCCGAACCTTATGTGATGGGTTCACACGCAACCTGTTCGGGCGCCTGGTGCAGCGGACCGGAAGACCTGTCCCCCGATGAATACCAGTGGGGCTATAACCGTATGATGACGGTCGAAGGTCTGTTTGGCGCCGGTGACGCGATTGGCGGCACCGCGCACGCCTTTTCTTCGGGGTCATTTACCGAGGGCCGTTTGGCCGCTAAAGCTGCGGTTAAATATGTTAAAGACCTGCGCAATGAAGAGATGAAGATTTCCGACAAGCAGTTGGACGGTTTGAAGCAAACCATCTTTCAGCCACTGGAGAACTACAGGGTGGGCCGTAATGAAATCGTCGGCGGCACCGTTTCGCCCAGCTACCTCTTACCTATCCAGGGTCTCCAGCGACTTGAGAAAACCATGGACGAGTACGTTGGCGGTATCAGTGTCAACTACATGACCAACGATAAACTGCTGGCACGCGGTATTGAGTTGCTGAATATCATGGAAGAGGATTTCGAGCACCTCGGGGCCGAAGATTTGCATCAGCTTCAGCGTGCATGGGAGCTGAAACATCGTCTGCTCGCTTCTCAATCCGTCGCCCAGCACACGCTTTTCCGTGAGGAAACCCGTTGGCCAGGCTACTACTATCGAGGCGATCATATGAAGCTGGATGATGAGAACTGGCACTGCCTTACCCTGTCCCGCCGCGACCCGGAATCGGGCGAATGGGCGATGGAAAAGGCGCCTGTTTATCACATCGTAGACTGAAATGAGTCCTAAAGGGGCCGGATACATTTTTAGATGTATCCGGCCCCTTTTCCTTTTACCCTGAACGCTCATGACGACGGCCAGAGACAAACACCTATGAAATCTAATGAAGCTGCAAGCGCCGCCCACTCTCTTGCCGAACAGGCCCAGGCGGCAACAGGCCAACAAAAATACCAGCAAGCCGCCGGGCTTTTCGCCGAAGCCGCGGCAACCCCCGGTCTGGAGATCGCCCTGCAATGGAAATACCGCAACCAGCAGGCCCTGATGCTGACCGAGTTCGGCCGCGAAAACCGGGACAACACGGCACTGGAGAAGGCTATCCACCTTTATGAAAAGACGGTGCTTGGCCTTGCACCCAAAACAGACCGGCCCGGTGACTGGGCCACGACACAACACAACTTTGGCAATGCCCTTGGGCTTCTCGGTCAACGCCAGCGCGCAACGCGGATGCTGGAAAGGGCCATCATGGTTTTCGAAAATGCCCTTTCGGTCAGAAGCCCCGAACGCACACCGCTGGAATGGGCCACGACCCAGGACAACTACGGCAATGTGCTGGGTATCCTCGGCCAGCGCCGCGGTGACACCGATTTACTGAAGCTGTCGATTGCAGCGTTTGAAAACGCGCTAAAAGTTCGCACACGCGAGTTGGTGCCGCTGGACTGGGCGGCAACGCAAAACAACCTCGGTACCGCGCTGCAGGTACTCGGCCAGCGTGAAAAAGACCCGCGTTTATTGAAGCAGTCGGTTGAAGCCTATAAGAATGTTCTGCAAGAGTGGACCCGCAAGCGCCTGCCCCTGAACTGGGCCACCACCTATAACAACCTCGGCACCGTGCTCCGTTTACTCGGGGAGACGCGCAAGGGCCCGCGCACACTGGAACAGTCGGTTTCCGCTTTCAAAAACGCTTTGAAAGAACGGACCTTCGATCGCGTACCGATGGACTGGGCGATGACGCAAAACAATCTCGGCGCGGCGCTACAATCTCTCGGCAAACGCCAGGAGAGCCCGCAGTTACTGGAAGAAGCGATCGCCGCCTACGAAAACACCCTCAAGGTCATACCCCGTGAGAAGCTGCCGATGAACTGGGCAATGACGCGGGCCAACCTGGCCGCCGCACGCATGACGCTGGCGGACGGGATCGGGGATATCGAAATTGCGGCCCTGGCGCTGGATGACTTCAATGAAGTCGTGGAGTTTTTTCGCGATGTCAGCCATGCGCAATACATGGAGCTTGCCGAGGATCAGCGTAAAAAGGCGCAGGCGCTGGTCGAGGCGTTAAGCGAGCAGTAATGCCGACGGCTTCTAATCGGAAGCCCCCAGCAATTCCTCCCGCAACAAGGCGGGCGGTATCGAGCCAATGGTTAACAAACGGTCGTAAAACAGGCTGGGGGGCTCGGGCTGACCGTGAATGGCGATGTAGTCGGCGCGGATCGCAGCGATTTCCTGCATGCCGATCAGGTAACCGAGCACATAAGTGGGGTTGCGGATGTACATTCCGACCTCCAGTTCCGCCGCGTAGCGTTCAAACCTGACTCTCTCTACCAGGAAATCAACCGCCTCATCAAACTCCATACCCCCCGTATGCAGACTGACATCGAGGATGACTCGCGCCGCACGCCAAAGACGATTTCGCAGCTGGGTCAGCCTTACATCGTCGCCTTTTAAAAAGCCGAGTTCGAACATGAGTTCTTCGGTAAACAGTCCCCAACCTTCTGAAAATATCGATTCATGGATGACACGGCGGAGCAGGTTGGGGTTTTCATTGACCTTTAGCGCCTGTGCATGATGACCGGGGTAGGCCTCGTGCACAGCAATTACAGGAATCCATGCAGTACTGTGGGAGCGCAGGCGTTCGGCCTGCTGTTGTGGCGTCATCCAGTCTTCGATGGGTGTCAGGACCAGGCGACCCTCGAGACCGCCTTCAAAAGGACTGACGGACTGAAACGTGCCGAAGGGAGAAGAACGCCGCATGGCGGGTGGCGTATCGACGGTGATGACCCGTTCGCCTGCCGGCAGCGTCAACACCGAATGCTCGAGAATAAAACTCCGCGCCGCATCCATTTGTTGCTGATAGGCCTGCTTGATGCCACCTGCCGGTGGATGATCGTCCTTCAGGGTTTCAAACACCTCGGTCCAGTGCTTACCCGGCTGCATTTTTTCAGCCACCGCCTGCGCCAGTGCTTCGGTCTCTTCAAAGGCTTTTTGACCGCGTTGCAAAATCTGTTCTGCGTTCGCATCCATGTACCAGCGTTTTTGCAGAATAAAATCATAGGCCTCGCGGCCCAGCGCCCAATTACCGTCGGAGCGTTCCAGCAAATCTTTCTCAAGGAAAACCAGGTAGCCTTGCAGAGCCGCCAGCGCCTGGTCGAAAATCCGGGTGTTCTCTTCGCTCAAGTCCGTCAGTCCAGCCCGGCCTTCTTCGAGTGTCTTGATGCTGTTTTCGGTTTGAAAAATGGCCGCATCGGTGAACCGCCGCGGAGGTCGCTTGAGATTTTTCTGCGCTTGCTCAAGGCGTGTTGGCAGGGCGGATAATAAAGAGAACAAGCGTTCCCGTCGTAGTTCTTCCGTGCCGGCAAACTCTGCCTCGAACAACTGTCCAAGGCTTGAACTTGGCACGTACAGGGCAGCTTCATTTTCCCAGTTGCGTTGTTTTATGGCGGTGTTGATGTCGGAGCGGGCGATACCGATCAATAAACGCCGGTCGATATCCTGCTCCAGGCTGAGACCATTCGGGTCGATCGCCAGCAGTTGGTCCAGGTCTTTTTGCTGTTCCTCTATCTCCGTTATAAATGCGGCAGCAGAGTAATCGTTCCTGTCGCTCTTCGACGCACCGGGCCGGCGCCCATCCACGTATATACCAGCCAATCGCGCCAGTTCATCAATGTTGGAGGGGGCCGCATTCGCGGGATTACTCACTGCCCAAAAAAACATGAACAGCAGTAGACAGAACTGGCTTCGATAGGTCATATGCAGAATTCCATTTGGCACTCCGGGTTTAGCGTCTTTTTCAATCAGGCCAAGCATAAATCCGTTATGGGTAATAAAACAGCGCTCTATAGGTTGACGACAAAGACCCATGAAATGGCAGCGGGCACCAGGAATCTGACCAGCATTCGCCAGAGGCGAAAAAGCACCGAATCCGCAACACCCAGTTCGTCTCGCGTTGCCTGTTTGCTCAAGCCCCAACCTGCCAGCATGGCGATCAAAACACCGCCGGTCGGCATCATGAAGTTGGAGACAATGTAATCGAGTGACTGAAAAATATTTCGATTTTCAAACGCTGGAATAAAGCTGAGGGGGTAGAAATCGGCCAGTGTTGAAAAAGAAAAGACCGTTCCAAGTCCGGCAATAAAAAGAAGTAATGTCACCCACAGCACGATTTTTCGGCGGGACGCACCACTGTAATCTTCAATGGTGGCGACCACGGTCTCCAGAATGGTGATGGCGGAAGTCAAAGCGGCAATCGCCATCAATAGAAAAAACAACGGGCCCAATACCAGGCCACCAGGCATCTGCCCAAAAGCCACGGGTAACGTGGCAAAAATAAGACCCGGCCCTTCGGCCGGAGACAGCCCGTGGGCAAACACGATCGGAAAAATTGCGAGGCCAGCCAGTAAGGCGACACCGCCATCGGCCGCGGCGACGACGATACTGGCACGTACGATGGACGATTTCCGGTCCATGTAAGCGCCGATGGTAAACAAAACACCCAGGCCTATCCCCAAGGAAAAGAACGCCTGGCCCACCGCCATCAAAACGGTATGGGCATTGAGCCGGGCAAAATCCGGCACGAACAAAAAGCGCGCGCCAGCCGTAAAATCACCGGCGAAAATCGCGTATATCAAAAGGATGAGAAGAATGACAAAGAGTGCGGGTGTCAGCAATCGCA
>DATCZY010000422.1:0-3353 GCA_036525655.1 Lysobacterales bacterium
CATTGTGAAACATGAATCAACTTTCATATAATGACAAAACCCCCAAGACCGCGCGTGGTAAAAAAACCCGCGACAAACTGCTGCAGGCCGCCGAAATCGAATTTGGCGACAAGGGATTCCACGCTGCCGCGATCAGTGGCATCACCCACCGTGCGGGTGTCGCACTTGGTACGTTTTATACCTACTACCAAAGTAAGGAGGAGATCTTTCACGACCTGGTTTCCTACATGAGCCACCGCACCCGCCGCTGGATCGCCGAGCGCGTAGCGGGCGCCCCGGACCGCATGGCGGCCGAGCGCCTGGGCATCGAGGCCTATATTGAATTTGCCCGCCAGCACAAGGGCATCTACCGCATCATCACGGAAGCCGAGTTCGTCGCCAACGACGCCTACCGGGAGCACTACGAGGGCTTTGCCGATGCCTACCGGGACAACCTCAAAAAGGCGGGTGAAAGCGGTGATATACGCCAGGGTGATTATGAAACCTGGACCTGGGCGATCATGGGAATCGCCGTTTTCCTGGGCATGAAGTACACCGAGTGGGACGACAACGTACCCGCCTCACGGGTTGCCGAAATCGTCACCGATCTGATCGCCAACGGTATCAGGCCGCGGTAACAGCCGTGAGTTTTCCGCTTTTCGATATCCTTGCCAGCCGCGCCGACCTGGGTCCGCAACGGGTGGCCTTCGAGGATATCGTCCGCGAGCAACATGTCACCTATGCAGAACTCGATCAGCGCACCGGGCGTACAACCGCCCTGCTCGCAAGCCTCGGTGTTGCGCAAGGTGATCGCGTTGCGATCCTGTGCCGCAACCGCGTTGAGTTCTTCGAACTGCTGTTTGCCTGCGCCAGGCTGGGCGCGATACTGGTGCCCCTGAACTGGCGCATGCCGGCCCGGGAACTGTCGCCGCTGTTGGCAGACTGCGGTGCGCAATGGCTGTTTCACGGCAGCGAAGACGCCACGGTGGCCAGTCAGCTTACGGATGACGGACGGCTGCTTCTCAACCTGGATGACGGCGGCAACGACGGTTTTCGCAGCCGCCGCGACGCGCTGCAGGCGCAACCCGGCCGCTCCGCCTGGCCCGCAGACGAAACCTGGTACCTGCTTTACACCTCGGGCACCACCGGCAAACCCAAGGCAGTGATTCAGACCTATGGTATGGCCATGGCCAATTACATCAACATCGCCCAGGGCATGGGCTTGCGCAGTGACGACACAAGCCTGAACTACCTGCCGTTGTTCCATACCGGCGGTATCAACCTGACGACCATGCCCGCGCTCATTTTAGGCGCCCGTACCCTGATCACACCGGGCTTCGATCTGGAGTGCACCGTGGAACTGCTGGAAAGCGGCCGTCTCGACACCTTTTTCGGCGTCCCCGCCATTTACCAGGCGATCAGTCTGCACCCCCGCTTCAGTGAGTTGGACCTGACACGGGTGCGCTGCTGGGGTTGCGGCGGCGCACCGATGCCCGACAAGCTTTTGCAGCAATTTGCAGCACGCGGCGCAATCGTGCTTAACGGTATGGGTATGACCGAAACCGGGCCGACGGTTTTCCTGATGGATGAAACCAACGCCATGAACAAGATCGGTTCGGTGGGCAAGCCCCAGTTGCTGGCCTCCGTAAGACTGGTTGGAGCCGATGGCAACGATGTTCCAAGGGGCCAGACCGGAGAGCTGTGGTTTTGCGGGCTCGGCATCACCCCCGGCTATTACCAGCGCGCGGATGCCACGGCCGATGCTTTCTCCGCGGATGGCTGGTTACGCAGCGGCGACCTCGGACGTCAGGATGAAGACGGTTACTACTATATCGTGGGGCGTCTCAAGGACATGTACATATCGGGTGGTGAAAACGTTTATGCCGCCGAAGTCGAAAGCCAGCTTGCCGAACACCCCGGTGTGCTGGAGGCCGCAGTCATTGGCGTGGCGGACGAAAAATGGGGTGAAGTGGGATGCGCCTACCTGTTGCAACAACCCGGGCAGCCGACCCCTTCCGACGACGAACTGACCGGCTTTTGCAAACAACGCATGGCCGCCTACAAGGTGCCCAGATATTTTATATGGATGGATGAATTTGCACGCACCGCAGCGGGCAAGGTACAAAAACACCTGCTGCCGCCGATGTCGCCGGGTGATGCATGATCCAGATCGAACACACGCGCATGGTCAAGGTCTTCCGCCAATCGGATTTCGACGACTTCGCACGTCTCAGCGGTGATGACAACCCGATCCACACGGACCCGGCGTTTTGCGCCGGCACCCGTTTCGGACGGACCGTGGCGCACGGTTTGTTATTGTGCAGCGTGCTGCGCGGCCTGATTGACCGCCTGCTGCCCGGGTGCCGGCTCAGCGAGCAGTCGGTGATGTTTCCAGCCCCCACTTATACCGGCGAGCCAATGCGCTTTAGCGTGAAGGTAACCGGCCGCGGTGAACAGGGTCTCGAACTGGCCCTCAAGGTCAAACGTCTCAACGACGGTGTCGTGACCTGCCAGGGCCAGGCCAGGGCGGTGTTATGAAACCGGGCGACAGCGCGGAGGTCACACGCACCTTCAGCGAGCAGGACCTGCAGGATTACAGCGCGTTGAGCGCCCATGAAATCAGCGGCGGGCAGTTGCCCGAACCCCTGGTCGGCGCCCTGTTTTCCTACCTGCTGGGTATCAGGCTACCCGGGCTGGGCACCAATTACCTGAAGCAGGAGACCCGTTTCGAGCGTGCTGCAATGGTTGGGGAAACACTCACCGCGCGGGTTGAAATCACGCGCCTGAGACCGGACAAGCAGCTCGTTGACCTCGCCACCACCTGTCGCGGCGCCGACGGCGGCATCGTTGCCAGCGGCCGCGCCCTGGTCTATGTGGGCGACCTCAAGCGGAACACCGTCAATGCAGGCTGAACGGCTCGTAACTCTCGAGCGGCGCGGGCCGATCGCGCTTGTCAGCCTGAACCGTCCCGCGCGCCACAACGCGCTGGTTCCCGAACTGCTTGCGGAGCTTTTGCAGGTGCTTGGAGACCCGGTTTGCCAGGACGCCGCGGTGGTCGTGCTGCGCGCCGAGGGACGTTCTTTCTCAACCGGTGGCGATCTTTACGGATTTCGCCAACAACGGGAGACAATCGGCACTTATGCGTATGGATTGGTGGGGCAACTGAACGAGGTCATCCTCGCCATTTACGCACACCCGGCCGCCGTGGTGTGTTCGGTCCACGGCCAGGTCACCGGTGGTTCGCTCGGTCTTCTGCTGGCCGCCGACCACGTCATCATGCGCCGCGGCGCAAGCATCACGCCCTATTATTCGGTCGTCGGCTTCAGCCCCGATGGCGGCTGGACCGCTTTGCTGCCCGATATCATCGGCCGCCA
>DATCZY010000423.1:0-10908 GCA_036525655.1 Lysobacterales bacterium
TAACCGACCTTGAGACCACCTTCAAACTGGTTGTCGGTCACAAATTCCGGGCTGTAATACAACGGCATCAGGATCTCGCCATAATAAACCCAGTCGGTAAACACAAAGAACTCACCGTCGTTGCCAACCGGCATACCGTAACGCAATGTCAGGCTGTAGTTGGTCTCAGGTGTGCGCGGGAACGGGTTGCCATCGATGGAGACCTGTCCGTTTTCATCCCGGTTCTGCCAGGCTTCGCAAAGTGTGGAACCACAAGGAACTACGCTCAGGTCCTTGTCCTTGATCTCCGTATTGTTATACGCAATACCAAAAGTGGCCATGAAATTGTCGGTGACCAGCCACTGAAGATCGGCTTCGAAGCCGGTTGCCTCACCTTTTTTGGCATTGATCACCTGGTTGCTGTTGGTGGCACCGCCGATGATGGACAACTGCATATCATCCACGGTGTAGTGGAAGACATTGGCATTCAAACGCAGGCGATTTTCCACGAGGTCGGCCTTGTAGCCGATTTCGTAGGACAGGATCGTCTCGGGATCGGCAACCGTCGGAAACTCGAGGAATGCCACATCACGACCCTGGATGGATTGCGCCCTGAAGCCGGTTGATACCCTTGCGTAAATATTGGAATTATCATTGAGCGCGTAGTCAGCGGTCACATCCCAGCTAACCTTGTCGGCGGAAACGTCGATCGGCGCAACAGGTGGAATACCGATATCCAGCCACAATTGACCATACTGCAACACCTTGTAATCCCTTTGGTCATCGGTGTAGCGCACACCCGCACTGAGCGTGAACTGGTCCGAGACGTCATATGCACCCTGCGCAAATACCGCCCACGCCTGGTTGGTATGTTTGATGATCGTATTCTGCTGAGAACCATCAAAACCGAATGAGGCAAAAGAGTCCGTTTCAACTTTGAGTGAACTGTCAAAATAGTAAAGACCAGCCTGCCAGCTAAAGGCCCCGTCGGTATCGCTGGCGAGACGCAGTTCCTGGGTAAATTGATCGGTGTCCGCACCATCCTGCGTCACCGAAGGCACGATGATCGTTCCCGGGAAGGTCAGGGTTGGAAAACCGAAAACAGGTGCTGCCGGATCAAAGGTGATGCCTGGTGGAACCGTCGCTGTGCCGCTGAAGTCCACCACACCACCGTCGATGTCGCCACGGCTATAGCCATTACCTTTCTGAAACGAGGTGATGGAGGTCAACGTCGTGCTGGCAAGGTTCCACTCAAGGTTAAGGGTGTAACCGGAGCCATCGTAGGCCTGCGGGTTGTTATCGCCACCATCGTACCAAACAGTGTCACGGTCATAATTCTGGTTCAGCTTGTTACTGCCGGTATCAAACACGTTGGCGCGGAAAATTGATGACGTACCCTCGAGGTCACGGGCCTGGGCGAGAAATAAAGCGGTGAAATTTTCGCTTGGCGTCCACATCAATTGAACACGTCCGGCCATTTCAGAGTACTCACCCATGGCGTCTTTTTCTTTTGTGAAGCCATTATCGATCCAGTTGTCCCGGGTCCGGTATAACACGGAAATTCGGCCGGCCAGGACATCGGGAATCAGGCTGCCACCGAAAGCGGCTTCAACGTTACCGGTCCCGTAAGTACCGTAGGAACCGGATACGTAACCGCTGTTTTCATGTTCGGGCCGGCGGCTGTTGAACTTGATGATGCCGGCGGTCGTGTTTCTGCCGAAAAGCGTACCCTGCGGTCCGCGGATGACTTCAACCTGCTCCATATCGAAGATCGGAAAGCTCTTCAGTACGACGTTTTCCATGACCACGTCATCCATGATGACGGATACCGGTTGCGATGCGGCGAGGTCGAAATCGATATTACCAAGACCACGTAAATAAAAGCGCGGGGCAGAGCGGCCGTTTGATGATTCGGCATAAAGGCCCGGTACACGGCCCGCCAGGGCCAGCACATCCTCACCACCGGAAAACATTGATTGCAGGGTTTCACCCGAAAGCGTGGCAATCGACAAGGGCACATCCTGTATGCTCTCCTGGCGCTTCGTGGCCGTAACGATCACTTCTTCCAGTACACCCTCGGAATATGCCTCTTCTTCTTGCGCGTATACCAAGCCGGTACTGGAAAGAGACATAATACCTGCTATAACAGATAGATATAATGTATTTCTAGAATTAGATAGAGATTTATATGATTTCATAGAAGTGCCTTTTATGCTGGATTTTTTACCGGATCATGACTTTCCGGCGTTATTAATTTAAGGCTAGTCAAGACTGGATATCGTCACTGAAGCGGATAAACAGGCGACTCGCTTTTAGCAAATTTTAACTCGTGCTTTATACCATATTTTGTTCTTTAAAGGGCTGGAAAATCGATCTTCTTGTCAATTTACCGGGAACTTATTGGCAACCCCAAAATTTTTTCGGATAACTTGTCATATACTAAAAGCAGCACTAAGAATGCACCAACAACTAAACTACCGAGGTTGATAGATGGATCCCAAAGTCACCGAGTTGTACAACGATTACATTCATGGCGATATGCCGAGACGTTCCTTCCTGAAACAACTTGCCATTGTCACCGGTGGCGCCACGATGGCGAACGCAGTGCTGGCGCTGGTTGAGCCCAACTACGCGTTGGGACAGCAGGTCAAACCGGATGACGAGCGTCTGCAGCAGGGTTATATCAGCTACGCAGGCACCATGGGGCCGGTCAGGTCCTACTTCGCCAAACCTGCAGGGATAGCGCATGCCCTTCCGGGCATTCTCGTCATTCATGAGAATCGCGGCCTCAACGCACATATCGAGGATGTCGCCCGTCGCGCCGCACTGGAGGGTTATGTTGCAATCGCGCCCGATGGCCTCAGTTTTGCCGGCGGCGCACCCGAAGATCAGGAGGCTGCGCGAGACAAGTTTCGTGAGTCGGATGTCGCCACCATCACCGCGGACGTGATCAGGGGGGTTGCCTATCTGAAATCACGCGATGACTGCACCGGCAAAACCGGTTCTGTCGGGTTCTGTTATGGCGGCGGGGTCTCGCTGCAGTGCGCCGCAGCGGATAACCACACCGATGCAAGCGTTTGCTATTATGGCCGCGCGCTCTCCGCCGAGCAGACAGCCCGGGTATTGGTCCCGCTGATGATGCACTACGCCGGCGAGGATGAACGTGTCAACGCTATGATTCCCGAGTTCCGGGCGACACTGGACACCTATGAAATCGCCTACAGTCTGCATATGTATCCCGGCACCGGTCACGGCTTTCACAACGATACCAGCCAGGCGCGCTACGATGAAAAAGCTGCAAAACTGTCCTGGCAAAGAACAATCAATTTCTTCGACCATTACCTGAAGAGCTGATTACAGGGAGCTTTCAAACTCAACATTGTTTAAATTGGGCCTGCGTATGATTGCGCATAATGTGTAACACGCTCACCGTGTGCATCATATGCGTGATTAACTGCGCACCCCGGGGATGAATTACACATGCTAAGCGACAAACAAATACAGCAATATCATGAGAATGGCTACCTGGTTCTCGAGGAGGCCATTGCAAAGACGCACATTGCGGACATTAAAGCGGCCGCGCTTGATATCGTCGATAACTTCGATATCGCCAGCCAGCGCTCCGTGTTCACCACCTCTGATCGCGACAGCGGGCGGGATGACTATTTTTTTGAATCCGCTCAAAACGTTTGCTGTTTCCTGGAAGAAGGCGCGCTCGATGCTGATGGCGCATTGCTGAAACCCGCGCGCTTGGCGATTAACAAGATCGGTCATGCCATGCATGACCTGCACCCAGTTTTCAAGGAGTTTTGCCGCCAGACTTTGTTTGGCCAGGCTCTGCGTGACATTGGCTACCAGGCCCCGCTGCTTTGGCAAACCATGTATATATTCAAGCAACCGCACATAGGCGGCGAGGTGCGCTGGCACCAGGATGGCAGCTACCTGATTACGGAACCAGCCACAGTGACCGGAATCTGGGTTGCCATCGAGGATGCCAACCGCGACAACGGCTGTCTATGGGTTCAGCCCGGCGGTCACCGGTCATCCTTGCGGGAAACTTACCAGGTGGACTGGCATACACGTAAAGGCCAGTTGACCGGACTGGACAACACCCCGTGGCCAACGGCCGATGAAGCCATTGCCGTCGAGGTTCCGGCGGGCAGCGTGGTGATCTTCCACGACCACATGCCGCACTATAGTTCACAGAACCGCTCGGACCGCTCACGGCACGCTTTCACGCTGCATGCCGCGGAACACGGCGCCCATTGGTCGGACAGAAACTGGTTACAGCGCCCTGCCCTCGGAGACTTTAAGCTGTAACGCCGACTTTTCCTGCTCACTCAGAAAGGCCATCTCGAGACCATCACGCTGGGACTGGTGAATCTGTTCCCGCGTGAGCCCCACGGCCGGTGCGGCAACGAGGTATTCGTGCGATATGTCGATAGCGCTGATACCCGGGTCATCGGTATTCAGGCAAAACTTTACACCACGTTCGGCCAGAGGCCTGATCGGATGCCGCGCATAACTCTCCACGGTGCTGGTATGCAGGTTTGATGTCGGACAGATTTCAAGGCCGATACCGTGATCCGCCAGGTAATCGACCAGGGCCGGGTCTTCAACCGCCCGAAAACCGTGGCCGATACGCTCCGCGCCAAGGTCGCGGATGGCCGACCACACGCTCTGCGGACCATCCGCCTCTCCGGCATGGATGGTGACATGCAAGCCCGCGTCACGGACACGCTTGAAATGCGGCTTGAACAGGTGGGCCGGGTAACGGAACTCGTCACCCGCCAGGTCCACCGCCACGATATGATCGCGATGGGCCAGGATCGCGTCCAGTTCCTGCATACAGGTGTCAGCCCCATAGGTACGGCTCAGGATACCAATGATATTGGCGCGTATACCGGTATCACGCTCCGCCGCGCGCACGCCATCCGCGCAGGCCTCCATGACCTCGCGCGGATCCATGCCGTGAGATTCCGCCATGAACCACGGACTGTAGCGTAGTTCGATATAGTCGATGCCCTCGGACCAGGCGTCTTCGACGTTTTCATAGGCCACGCGCCGGCAGGCATCGGCATTGACCAGCACGGCCGTCATGTGCTCGAAGCGCTCCAGAAACGCCATCAGGCCCGGTGCTGATTGATCGATATGGACAAACGGCGCGAGACCAGCCACGGTCCTGGCCGGCAGGACGATACCATGCAGATCGGCGAGTTCGAGTATGGTTTCAAGGCGGATACTGCCGTCGAGATGACGGTGTAGTTCAACCAACGGTAAAGTTCGATCGATCATTCGGCTTTCTTCGTTGCGACCCAGGCACGGATGTTGGCTTCCAGCACGCTCAACGGCACCGCGCCACGACCCAGCACCTCATCGTGGAATTCGCGAATGTCAAATGCCTCACCCAACACATCGGTTGCGAAAGCGCGCAGTTCCTTGATCTTCAATTCGCCGATCTTGTAGGCGAGCGCCTGGCCGGGCCAGACGATATAGCGGTCTACTTCCACGACGACATCGTGCTCCTGCTTGCCGGCGTTGGCCATGAAATAATCGATAGCCTGTTGGCGCGACCAGCCCAGTTGGTGCATGCCGGTGTCGACCACCAGGCGGATTGCGCGCCACATCTCGTAGGTCAATTGTCCAAATTTTGAGTAAGGGTCCTGATAAAAACCCATGTCCTCGCCAAGGCTTTCTGAGTAAAGCCCCCAGCCTTCGATGAATGCGGTGTAACTGCCCACGCGGCGGAACCACGGCACATCTTCCAGTTCATCTTGTAATGCAATTTGCAAATGGTGTCCGGGTACGGCCTCGTGCAGCGTCAGGGCCTCCATTTCCCAACGGGGCCGCGTATCCAAAGCGTAGGTATTGGCATAGAAGTTACCCGGGCGACCAGCCTTGACCGAGCCCGGTTGATAATAGGCGGTGGTCTGTGATTTCTCAGCATAGGCCGGCACGGGGACGACACCGTAGGGCGTCCTCGGCAGCTTGCCAAACAATTTCATCAACTCGGGGTCGGCACGCTTGGCGATATCCCGATACTCACGCAACAGGTCTTCCCTGGTCTGGTGATAAAATTGCGGGTCGGTGCGCAAAAACACCAGGAACGCTTCAAACGAACCTTCGAAACCACTGAACCTGATGATCTCTTCCATTTCGCCACGGATGCGTTTGACCTCATCCAGGCCGATCTGGTGGATCTGCTCGGGTGTCAGATCGGTGGTCGTGCTCCGTTTTACGTTGTAGGCATACCAGGCTTCACCATTGGGCAGGTCGCGCATGGCGATCGATTCCCGCGCCGCCGGCAGGTATTCGTTCTCCATGAAAACCAGCAGTTTTTCGAAAGCTGGCGCCACGTTCTCACTGTAAGCCGTCTCGGCCTGTTTTTTCAGCGTAGCCTGTTGTAACGAATCCACACTCGCCGGGAATTGCTTGAAGGCGCCCAGCATCGGGCTCTGGTCGGCTTCATCCACCAACTGGTTGCGAATCTGCTGCGGAACATCTCGAAGCGTAACTGCCGGCGGTGTGACACCCGCCGCCATGCCCTTGCGCATCCATGCAATGGTCTGCTCGACCACTTCGGGCGTCTTGTTCAGTCGCGCAATCATGTTGGCGTAGTCCTTGGCATTCTTCGGCCGGGAAATCGCCATCATTTGCGCGATGTCCTGCTGCACGCCACCCATCTGGTTAACCGGCATCATGTCACCGGGGAACTGCTGGCCTTCGACTTCTAGAACCTGGCTGTTGTATAACAGGTCGTAATTGACCTGTTCGCTGGCGCTCAAAGCGTCGCGATTGACGTTTTCCAATGCAGCCACGAGCGCCAGCGTATCTTTTTGACGTTGCAGCGTCATGGCCTCCGACTGATCCGACCAGCGGTCCTGACCGCGCGGGTCACCCAGGAAAGTGGCAAATTCAGGGTAGCTGAGCATGGTGTAGTCATAGGTCATAGCGACTATTTCTTCGAAACGCTGCGAATCGCTCATACCGGTGTCGTTGCCTGCAAGCGCCTGAATTCGCGCAGTCAGCGCTTCGATTTCATCCTGGTATTCACAAAAACCGCTGGATGTAAAAAACAACAGCAACAAGACGATTAAAATTGATTTTTTCATGGAGTTCCAGTTACCAAGTGATCGGGACAAGGCCTGCATTGTAACCATGTTGGATGGTAATATGCAGCAGCACTTCTCGCCCATCAGCGGAGACCGCCAACCGCAATGCAGGGCTTTCCGGTCAGACGCATCGAAACCCGGCTATGCACACCCGCCTCCATCACCTGAATTTTTTTTTGCTTTATACTTTCTGTTACTCACCCCATTATTTGAAAAGGTTTAACCCATGGCCAGAGCTTTGGAAAACATTCTTTTTGCAATCGGTGACACACCTGTCATCAAGATCAACAGGCTGTCACCCGAAGGCGTCAACCTGTACGTCAAAGCTGAAAGCTTCAACCCTATGGGTTCGGTCAAGGACCGCATGGCGCTTTCGACCATCGAAGCCGCCGAGGCCAGCGGGGAACTCAAGCCGGGCCAAACTGTGATCGAAGCCACCAGCGGCAACACCGGTATCGGCCTGGCGATGGTGTGCGCGGTCAAGGGCTATCCACTGGTGGTCACGATGGCGGAGAGCTTCAGCCTGGAGCGACGTAAAATACTGCGGTTTCTCGGCGCCAAGGTGGTGTTAACACCCGCAGAATTGAAAGGTACCGGCATGGTGGCAAAAGCGGTGGAACTGGCGAAAGCACATGGCTGGTTCCTGGTCAGGCAGTTTGAAAACGAGGCCAATGCCGACGCCCACAGCCGCACCACGGCAAAAGAAATACTGGCCACCTTTGAGGGTGATCACCTGGATTTTTTTGTCACCGGTTTTGGCACCGGCGGAACGCTCAAAGGCACCAGTCGTGTCCTGAAAAAGCAAAGCCCAAATACAAAGATCATCGTTTGCGAGCCGGACAATGCCCAACTGCTCGGCAGCGGTATACCGCAGGAAAGAGAGGCCGATGGAAGCCCCTCGGGCAGTCACCCCAATTTCCGTCCCCACCTGGTCCAGGGCTGGTCACCGGATTTCATACCAAGGTTGACCGAAGATGCCATAGCGGCGGGAACAGTCGATCAGATCATTCCGATCGACGGTAATAAAGCATTGCAATTCACCCGCGACCTGGCGCAAAAAGAAGGCATCTTCTGCGGGGTTTCCGGTGGTGCGACATTTACCGGGGCGATGGAAATCGCCAGGACGGCACCCGCCGGTAGCAATATATTATGCATGTTGCCAGACACCGGTGAGCGTTACCTGTCGACACCGTTATTCGACAGCATCGTGGTCGAAATGAGCGAAGAAGAATGGGCCGTGTCCCGTTCAACACCCAATTACCGCTTCGACGCCGCAACGACGGGCAAGAAGGCGGTTAAAACTGAAAAGCAGGACGCGACCCAACCCGCGCTGGATGAATCGGCGCTGGCGTTTTTTAATCAGGCTACCTCTGACAGTAAAAACCCAGTCGTACTGTTCGCCCTCGAGTGGTGTGAATTCTGCTGGTCCGTGCGCAAACTGTTCGCCAAGCTCGAGATTCCTTATCGGGCCATAGACCTCGATTCGGTCAAGTACCAGGAAGACAACCTGGGCGGAAAAATCCGCGCCGTTTTACTCGACCAGACGGGATCACCCACCATTCCGCAAATCTTTATCGGCGGGAAGCACATCGGTGGAGCGACCGATCTGTTTACCGCTTACAAAAGCGGCGAACTGACTACACTGCTTGAGAAGCATGACATCAATGTAAAGGCCATGCCAAAAGGTTTTGAGCCGGCGTCACTGCTACCGGGCTGGTTGCATAAGCGTTGACTATCGAGGGTATGCATAGAATCGATTTAACTATCACTTGATAAAAGTCCATAATCTCCCCAAGTTGATTGCAGTGATTCGTTTTACTGCCCCGAATTTTATTAAAAGGAGATATTCAAGTGACCCAGATGGTACCCCAAGTTACATTTAAAACCCGCGTCCGTGATGAGAGCGTAGAAGGCCCCAACCCTTTCCGCTGGCAGGACGTTACCTCAGATGAAATTTTCAATGGCAAAAAGGTCGTTGTGTTTGCCCTGCCGGGCGCATTTACACCCACCTGTTCAAGCACTCACCTGCCCGGTTACGAGTCACACTACCAGGCATTGCGTGACGCCGGTGTTGATGAAGTCTATTGCCTGAGCGTGAACGACGCATTCACGATGTTCCAGTGGGGCATCCACCAGGGTGTCAAAAACGTCAAGTTGCTGCCGGATGGCAACGGCGATTTCACGCGCCTGATGGGAATGCTGGTGCACAAGGACAACCTGGGCTTTGGCTTTCGCTCGTGGCGCTACTCGATGCTGGTAGACAACGGTGAAATCAAGAAGATCTTCAGCGAGCCAGGTAAGCAGGACAATGCGCCTTCTGACCCGTTTGAAGTCAGTGACGCTGCTACCATGCTGGCTTACGTTAAATCTGCTTCCTGACAGCAGGATTGTGAAAAAAACGCAGAACTTTCGGGTTCTGCGTTTTTTTTCGCCTGGGGATATGGCCTCGCTTCGTCAAAACCCGCGCCACGCCAAATCGGGTCAATGCAAGCATGGCGGCAATGCTATTCCAGGACGTAAAGTTGCCACAGATCCTTGCGGGTCATCTGCAAAAAGGGACTCATGGCAAGCAGGCCCGTCTTGCCGATACTTTTCTCCAGGTAGCGCATTTCCTCGAACTTGGCCTTTGTGCGTTCACCCACCGGCGTATCCAGACCATTTTCCCGCATCATCAGAACACCTTTTGCCCGCAACGCCAGTTCGGTATACAGGCGCAGGTAACAGAGCATGTCAACGACGACGGTGCCCGGAAATTTCTGCTTCAGATCCTGCAAAAAACGGCCGATCCTGGATTCTGTAAACTCACCCGAGTTGATCTGTTGTAACAACAAGGCGTCCTCGTCAAAGTCCACTTCCAGCCACTCGTGCATGCTGCGCGCACTTTTCTTAAAGACGACCAGGAAAATCGACGGCAAAGCCAGCAGTGTACCCAGCGTCGTGAGGATGGGTGTTCCGGGAAAATGGTTGAAAACCGAGTGAATGGTTATGGCGACAATAAACCCCGGCAGGTAAAGCAACGGGTTAATCTTCATCTGACGCTCTGTCAGGTTCTGCGCCATGACACCAAACAGCGCCATCGCGCCGCCGTGCATGATGGCGGTTCCGAAACCGCGTACCACCCATACCGCGATCTGGGCATCAGCGGCCATGTAAAGATAGTAGAAATTCTCGACGACACCAAAACCCGCACCCACAGCAAAGCCCAGTATCGCCGAATCCACCAGGAAACCGATGCGGTGGGTCCTGAACAAATAGACCATCACGCAAGCCTTCATGCCCTCTTCAATAACGGGTGCTGCGTAACGTGAATAAACCGGAAACTCCCAACCCAGAAGGCCAATGGCATACCCATTAATCCAGTATCCGGCAAACGGCAATAGCGCACCGATGAGGATGACCCACAATACGGTGCGCAGTTTTACCAGCTTGTAGCTGTCCATGTACACAAGAAGCAGCAGAAAGATCAATACGGGCAAAAGGCCTACGGGCGCCCGAATGAGTATGTCAGTCAACATGGATTAGTGCATTCTTTCCAACGATCCTCATGCCCCTATTCTGCGTGATTCGCGCGCCTTTTCATAATATTTTCAGCGATAGCATGATTTCATCATCCAGCTTGGTCCCCTTCCTGAATCCTGCGGCATAACCAGCTGACAAGGTCATTGGCAACCTGTGCACCACGGTAAAATGAAGATCCAACTGGAACCCGACACTGGTCAAGGTACGTTCAAATCTTTTACCGGGGTCTGCGACCAGGGCCGCCACAAAAATGGCCGGGCGTACCCAGCTGAGAAAAAAGCCGGGTGTTCCGACCGAC
>DATCZY010000424.1:0-7253 GCA_036525655.1 Lysobacterales bacterium
GAGGCGCTTGACCGCCAACGGCATGCCGGCTCCACCCGCCGGGTGAATAAATATAAACAATGCTGCGCTGGCTGGAATCGATCCCGCCATGTCGTCATCAACATTGACGGTCACCGGTATGCTAAAGCCGGCCGCAGGGGCGCTTACCGCAGGTTTTGTCGTGACCGGCGCGGCAACAGGGGCCTCTTGAACGGCGGTATCTGCCACCGCAGTTTGAACGCCGGCGGGTTGTCCGAGCCTGGTTTGCGCCATCTCGATCTGTTGTGACACGGTCTGGTACGGTCCGGAGGCGGGTTCAATCTGTCCAAGTAGTTTTGTCCAGTAGACGATTGCCTGGTTGTCATCGCCTTCCTGTGCGGAGGCCATTCCCATGATCCAGAGACCCTTTTGTTGGTTTGGATCAATTGCCAGTGCGGCTTCAAGCAACTGCCGCGCCACATCGCTGACCTCGGCTTGACCGGATGTGAACAGCTTGGTTTCAGCCAGTTCAACCATGATCATCGGGTTGCCAGGCATCAGGCGGTTGGCATTGTCCAAAGCCGTTTCGGCCTCGGCATAACGCTGCATGGTTTTAAGACTGCGTCCCAGAATCAGCCAGCCTTCCGGATCATCCGGGTTTTCATTCATTCTTTGCTGCAATGATGCAACCAGTTCTTCCATCTGGCCCTGCTGGGCTGAGTGCGCTGATTCTTGCTGCGCCGATTGTTGCGCCGCCATCGTTGACGGCAGGTTGATAGCCTCTGGCGTACCGATAATTTGATACATCAGGATACCCACCAACGGCAGCATCAGAAAAACAAACAAGCCCATTATTTTTTCTTTCGCGGGACCGGTAAATAATGGCCAGCTGATAATGGCAGCGGGAATGGCGAGCAGGGCAATAGCAAAAATCCAGAAATTCATTCTTTACTCTCTTGGTTGGATGACCTTAACGTGGGTCAGTTTCCAGGCTCATCGTTTGGAACTGTTACAAGCAGGGCCGCGCGCTTTTTGATGATGACTCGCAGGATAAAGGCGCCACCCAGCAGCAATACCAGTGGCGCTAACCACAACAGGTAAGTGTTTTCCTGTACCGGTGGCCGGTAGAGCACGAAATCACCATAACGATCCACCATGAAGGTTTTGATCTCGTCATCGCTCTTGCCCGCCACTAACATTTCATGCACCTCGGCGCGCAGGTCATGAGCCAGTTGTGCGTCTGAGTCGGCCAGGTTCTGATTTTGACAAACCAGGCAACGCAATTCACGGGCTAACTGGTTAAACCGCTCCTCCTGCTGCTGGCTTTGAAAAACCATTGGTTCCTGCACAGGTGACCGCTGCGCTAAAACAGAAGCGGACAGGGTTAAAGTCAAAACCAGAATAAAAATTTTGCTAAGTTTCATCAGCTGCCTGACTCCATATTGGCGACACGCGGGAGTATTTCGTTTTCAACAACCTCCCACGTCAATTCACCAAGGTGTTTGAAGACGATGGTTCCCGAAGGGTCAACGAGAAAAGTCTCGGGGGCAGCGTAGACGCCAAAGTCAATGCTGACACGACCGTCGAAGTCGGTCAGACTGACGTCGTAGGGATTGCCCCACTTTTTCAGCCAGGCGACCGCATCCTCCGTTTCATCACGGAAATTCATACCGACGATGTAGACGGCATTGAGCTTGGCCAGTTCTGTGACCACCGGATGTTCCGCCCGGCAGGTGATACACCAGCTTCCCCAGAAGTTGACCAGGTAAGGCTTGCCGAGTAGTGATTCCCTTGACATTTTCTGGCCGGGGCTGGCAAGAACCGGCAGGTCAAATGCAGGCACAGGCTTGTCAATTAATGGTGATGGCAGATTTGTCTTGCGATCTGCAATGTTCAAGCCAACAAACAGTAAGACGACCAGTAGAATGAATCCCAACAGGGGCAAAATGCGACTAATCACGCAGGCACCTCTTTGCTTCCAGCAGTTACGGGTTCTTTGGCAGGCATCTTGCGGCGATAACGTTTATTGGCCGCAGCCAGCATCCCTCCTATAAGCATGAATATGGAACCCAGCCATATCCAGCGTATGAATGGTTTGTGGTAGATACGCACCGCCCAGGCCTGGCCACTTTGATCCAGCGGTTCACCCAGCGACACGTAAAGGTCGCGCGTGAATCCAGGGTCGATGGCGGCTTCCGTCATGGTGTTACCACGTTGCGCATACTCACGTTTCTGCGGGAAAAGCCGGGTGATTTCCTGGCCGTTTTTGGAAACGATGAACTCACCTTCTTCCGCTGAATAGTTCGGACCCTGAACTATGCTGGTACCGAGAAATTTGAATGTGTATCCGGCCGCCTCATAGGTATCACCGGCTTCCATACGCAAATGCTTTTCGCTGCTCAATGTGCTCGTCAGGCTGACACCCACCAGGAAGACGCCCAAACCCACGTGGGCGAGGGTCATGGCTAGAACGCTGGCAGGTATCGTGAAGCTGCCTTTTTTGGTCATCATCTGTGCGACATAAAACAGGCTGCCAAGGATGACCCAGGCACCGCCGGTCACACCTGCAACAGCCACCAGGCCGATGCCGGGTTGCAAGAACCAGACACCCGCACCAACCACCAGGGATAGTACAAACGGCGCGCGCAGCATGCCAGCCAGCCTGCTAGCGCTGTCTTGTTGCCAGCGACTATAGATACCAATGGGTAAGGCGAGCACTATTGGCACCAGCAGCCATGAAAACAGCAAGCCGAAATAGGGAGGGCCGACCGATATTTTGCCTGCACCCAACGCGTCGATGAGCAGAGGATACAAGGTGCCCATGAGCACCATGGCCGCCATCACGGCGAACACCAGGTTATTGATCAACAGAAACGTTTCGCGGGAAGTTCCGGCAAAGCCGCCACCCTGGATCATCTTGGGCGCGCGAAGGGCATACAGCGTCAGCGAACCGCCAACGACCACGCCGAGGTAAGCCAGGATAAAGACGCCGCGGGTCGGGTCTGATGCGAAAGCATGAACCGAGGTCAGTACGCCGGAGCGCACCAGGAAAGTGCCCAGCAAACTCAGCGAGAACGCCGTAAGGGCAAGCAGTAAGGTCCAGTTCCCGAAGGCGCCGCGCTTTTCAGTCACAGCCTGTGAATGGATCAATGCGGTACCCACCAGCCAGGGCATAAAAGACGCGTTCTCGACCGGATCCCAGAACCACCAGCCACCCCAGCCCAGTTCGTAATAGGCCCACCAGCTTCCCAGCGCAATACCAATGGTCAGGAAGGCCCACGCGACCAGCGTCCATGGACGCGACCAGCGCACCCACTCACGACTGACCTCACCACCGAGCAATGCCGCTACCGCAAATGCGAAGGCGACGGAAAAACCCACATAACCCATGTAGAGTAATGGCGGGTGAACGATCAGACCGAAATCCTGTAATAACGGGTTCAGGTCAAGACCTTCGACGGCCGATGGGATCAGACGTCCGAAAGGGTTGGATGTGAGCAGGATAAATAACAGGAAACCGACCGATATCCAGCCGAGTATGGCGAGAACCCTCGCCCTGAAAACCTCGGGCAGCCTTTTACTGAATAATGCGACCGCGGCAATCCATATGCACAGGATCAGCTCCCACAGCAACAATGAACCTTCATGCGCACTCCAGACAGCGGAGTAGCGATAGCCCATCGGCAGCAAGGAGTTGCTGTTACGGGCGACATATTCGACCGAAAAATCCTGGGTGACAAAGGCGGCGGTCAAAATACCGAAAGAAATGATCAGAAGCAGGCATTGAATCAGCGCCGCGCTGGTTGAAACCGCCATAAAACGCCGGTTACCGGTATAGGTGCCGATCATAGGAATCAGGCCCAGGACGAAAGCCGTCAGGAGCGCTGCCAATAAGGAAATCTGTCCCAGTTCAACGGTCATTCAGCTTTCTCCACGTGTCCTGATCTTTCCAGTGCGTCGGCAACTTCGGGCGGCATGTACTTTTCATCATGCTTGGCGAGAACTTCCGCGGCTTCGAAATGACCATCGGGGGTGAGCTCACCAATGGCAATAATGCCCTGGCCCTCACGGAACAGGTCCGGCAAGATGCCGTCGAACCTGACATCGACCGAGGCCGGCCCATCGGTGACCACAAAGGTGACCGCCAGGCTGTCGCTGGCGCGGCTGACACTGCCATCCGCCACCAGTCCGCCCAGCCGGAAACGTTTTCCTGCCGGTAATGACTGCTCTTTGACATCCGAAGGGCTGACAAAAAACAGCATATTTTCATTCAGAGATTTCGTGGCAACCACTGCCGCTGCGCCGACACCAATAATGATGACCAGCACACCGATCAGTCTGCGTTTACGTGTAGGAGTCATTGTGTTTTATCCATGCGTACCTGACGGTATTTCAACTGCTTGAGAAGGCCGCGCCTGTTAATCACGGGTGATAGTGCCGCCCACAGCAGCACCACGGTGCTGATCAGGTAGGAGGCGAGAATAAAAGGTGTATGTGACATTTAATTTTTCTCCTCTGAGAGCATGTCCTGCACCCAGCGTTTGCGATGATCCTGTTTTAACAAAGTCACCCTCGCGCGACTCAGCAGGTTTGCACCGTAATACAGCTTGAAAGCGATGGCCATATACAACAGTGGCCACAACATGCTTACGTCAATGCTGTTGCCGGATGTGCCGATACTGCTTCCCTGGTGCAGGGTATTCCACCATTCAACAGAGAAATGAATAATCGGCAGGTTAACGGCGCCGACAATGGACATCAGCGAGGCGGCCCGGGCCGCTTTGCGTGGTTCATCATAAGAGTTGTAAAGTGCGATGACGCCGAAATAGAGAAACAGCAATACCAGTTCCGAGGTCAGGCGTGCATCCCATACCCAGTAAGTACCCCAGGTCGGGCGACCCCAAAGCGAGCCGGTGATCAATGCAATGATGGTGAACGCGGCCCCGATGGGGGCGCTGGAAATGATCAGTACTTCCATAATCCGGATACGCCAGACCAGGGCTATAAACCCCCAGATGGCCATGAGTCCGTAGATCATCATCGACATCCACGCCGCCGGCACATGTATGTACATGATGCGCACGCTTTCACCTTGCTGGTAATCTGCGGGTGCGATGAATAAACCCTGGTACAGTCCAACGGCCGTGAGGATGGCAAAGCCCACCCATAACCAGGGGATCAACTTTCCGCTAAAATTGTAAAACCAGGGTGGTGATCCTGTTTTATGGAAAAATAAATATATTGGATTCATTAACTTAGACTCAATTTAAGCGCAGCCGCTGTTGCAAAAGGTGCCAGTGTCATGGATGCAATCAAACCTGCAATCATCAGACCAAGCTGGCCGGTGTATGGCAAACCGGCGACGGCTGAGCTAACAGCGCTGGTTGCCAAAATCAGCAAAGGTACATACAAAGGAAATACCAGCAATGATAATAATTGGCCTCCGCGTTTCAGGCTGACTGTCAGTGCGCCACCAATCGCGCCGATCAAACTCAGCACCGGGGTACCAATCGCGAGCGATTCTATCAAAATTAACAGCCCCTCATCAGGTAGATTCATCCACATTGCCAGTAATGGTGACAACAATACGATGGGTAACCCGGCCACCAGCCAATGGGCCACCGTTCTTGCAAGCGCAATCAAAGCCAATGATTGACCAGACAACACCATCTGCTCAAGAGTTCCGTCCTCGAAGTCAGATCTGAACAAACTGTCCAGCGACAACACCGTCGCCAGCAGGGCCGCGATCCAGATTACGCCCGGGGCAATATTGGCAAGCAAGCCCGGTGAGGGGCCTACGCCCAGAGGAAACAGGGTGACAACCACCAACAGGAACACCAGTGGCTGCAGCAATTCGGCACGGCGCCGGTATGCGAGCAGAAAGTCACGTCGCAGCAGTGCGGTAAAAGCGGTCGTTGCTGATTGCCTGCTCATTGCGCCACTCCGGCATACTTTTCACGCCCACTGACCAGGTGGCATTCCTGCAGGTCAAAGCCCTCGGGACGCAGGCTGCCATGGGTTGTCATGATGCAGGCGCCACCGTTGTCCAGGTGTGCTTTTAAAATACGATCAAGCATGGCAATACCCTGGGGATCGAGATTTGAGTAGGGTTCGTCCAGTAACCACAGGGATTCATCACAGAACAACAGGCGCGCCAGGGAGCAGCGTTTTCGCTGACCGGCTGAGAGCGTGCGGCCTTCCTGCAGGGCAACCGGTGTCAAGCCGATCTCCTCGATAACCTGCTCGCATAACCCGTGCATCTGCCCCGCTTTACGCGTGCCCATGAACTTCATCCAGAAACGGATGTTTTCTTCCACGCTCAGATCGTCTTTGATGGCCGGAAAATGACCCGCGTAAAGTGGCTGTTCTTTTTTGTGGAACTTACCTTCGCTGGGTTCGAGCAATCCCGCCAACAGTCTTAGCAGGGTGGTCTTGCCACAGCCATTGGAACCGGTAATCAATAACAGCGAACCCGCATTCAGCTTGAAGCTGACCGGCTCAAAGACCCGTTCAAAGTAACGTTCAAAACTGAGTTCAGACACTACAAGCATGTGAGATTTATTTGGCAAATCCGCGTGATCCGTTTATTTGTCTAGTTATGGGGGCGCATCGGCCAACCGTTCAATGGCAGGCGATTATGACTCAGAAAACGTACACTTTGTATGATTTTAGTCATGTAAAATGATTATTAATTGAGCAGCGCAGCGTATGAAGAGCATTAATATAGTGTCTCGGTAGGCAGAACACAAATAAGACGTTTTGCGCGTCTCAACAGTCCAGGTCGTCACAGCAGGTGGAGTAATCCATGCGAACATTTCTGCGAAATTGTGCTCGGACTTGTTTGATTGCGATGAGTGCTATTGCAATACGTGTCAATAAGCGCTACATCAGTACTCCCAACCCGAATATTGCTGAATGAAGGACGCCAATGAGTGAATTTGATTTCGACCTGTTTGTCATAGGCGCCGGATCAGGCGGCGTAAGGGCCGCGCGGATAGCGGCGGGGCACGGCGCGCGTGTCGGCATCTGCGAATCCAGCCGTGTAGGCGGCACATGTGTTATCCGTGGCTGTGTGCCGAAAAAGCTGTTGTCCTATGCCGCTCATTTTGCCGAGGAATTCGAAGATGCGGCGGGTTATGGCTGGAAAATCAGCGAACCCCATTTCAGCTGGTCCCGTCTGATTGCGAACAAGGACCGCGAAATTGACAGACTCAACCAGGTGTACCTGGGTTTGCTCGAAAAATCAGGTGTCAGTTTGTTCCCTGTACACGGGAAATTGCTTAATGCACATCAGA
>DATCZY010000425.1:0-4274 GCA_036525655.1 Lysobacterales bacterium
GGCAACGATAGCCGCCGTAAGCCCACCATAAAGATCACCCCTGAAGTTATCAAAGTTAATTTTATTGGGCCGAAGGCTCGCCATGTGAGGTGAACTCTTAAAGTTGTTTTGAAAGATTACAGTAGTCTAAATATTCGAATAAGGAAAGACTCGATAATGCAGACCGAAGCGGTAAAGACGGGCAGGTAAAGCATGGCCCGCGTGCGGTGCGGAAAGGTTGCTCTGGCGATGGCGGATTTGTAAGTTGATAGCGAAAAAAAACCCCGCCAATCGGCGGGGTTTTTGTGTAGAGCGGGTTGGAAATACATGAATTACATCATGCCGCCCATGCCACCCATACCGCCCATGCCACCACCCATACCGCCACTCATATCTGGGGCTTCTTCCTTGGGCGCGTCAGCGACCATGGCTTCAGTGGTGATCATCAGACCGGCGATAGACGCGGCGTTCTGCAGTGCCGAGCGGGTTACCTTGGTCGGGTCCAGAATACCGGCCTCGATCATATCGGTGTATTCACCGGTCGCAGCATTGTAACCATAATTGCCTTTACCCTGTTTTACGTTATTCAGTACAACAGAGCCTTCAGCACCGGCGTTGGCGACGATCTGGCGCAATGGTTCTTCCATCGCCCGGCAGGCGATAGTGATACCGACATTCTGATCGTCGTTGTCACCCTGCATACCCTTGATTGATTCCAGCGCACGCACCAGGGCAACACCGCCGCCCGGTACCACGCCCTCTTCAACCGCTGCACGTGTGGCGTGCAAGGCATCTTCGACGCGGGCTTTCTTTTCTTTCATTTCGACTTCAGTCGCTGCGCCTACTTTGATCACGGCAACACCGCCTGCCAGTTTGGCAACGCGTTCCTGCAGTTTTTCACGATCATAATCGGATGTGGCTTCTTCGATCTGGGCACGCACCTGGTTGACACGACTGGAAATGGCTTCGCTGCTGCCAGCGCCGTCGATAATCGTCGTGTTTTCCTTGGTGACCTGAATTTTCTTGGCTGAACCAAGCTCTTCCAGCGTGGCTTTTTCAAGTGAAAGGCCCACTTCCTCTGCGATCACGGTCGCACCGGTCAGGACAGCGATGTCTTCCAGCATGGCTTTGCGGCGGTCGCCGAACCCCGGGGCCTTGACCGCACAGACTTTAACGATGCCGCGGATGGAGTTAACCACCAGCGTGGCCAATGCCTCACCCTCGACGTCTTCAGCAACGATCAACAGCGGGTTGCCTGACTTGGCAACGGCTTCGAGTACCGGAAGCAGGTCACGGACATTGCTGATCTTTTTATCATGCAGCAGGATGTAGGGATTTTCCAGCTCAACGCTCATGGTTGACTGGTCATTGATAAAGTAGGGCGACAGGTAACCGCGGTCAAACTGCATGCCTTCAACTACATCCAGTTCATTGGACAGACCGGTGGCGTCTTCAACGGTGATAACGCCTTCCTTGCCGACTTTATTCATGGCCTCGGCGATCAACTCGCCGATTTCGGTATCTGAGTTGGCGGAGATCGAACCAACCTGTGCGATCGCCTTGTTGTCGGTGCAGGGTGTCGAAAGCTCATGCAGTTTTTGCACCGCAGCGCCAACGGCTTTATCCAGACCGCGCTTCAGATCCATCGGGTTCATGCCCGCAGCAACAGCCTTCAAACCTTCGCGCAACATGGCCTGGGCCAATACGGTTGCGGTCGTGGTGCCGTCACCGGCAACGTCAGACGTCTTGGAAGCAACTTCCTTAACCATCTGTGCGCCCATGTTTTCGAACTTGTTTTCCAGCTCAATTTCTTTAGCTACGGAAACGCCGTCCTTGGTGACGGTCGGAGCACCGAAGCTCTTGTCCAGCACTACATTACGGCCCTTCGGACCCAGCGTTATCTTGACCGCATCGGCCAGAATGTTAACACCGCGCAGCATTTTGCCGCGGGCGTCTTCTCCAAAACGTACATCTTTTGCACTCATTGTCTAATCCTCAATTCGTTCAATAACTTGAAAGCGGCTATTACTTTTCGATAACCGCCATAATGTCTTCTTCGCGCATGACGAGCAGTTCCTCGCCATCCACCTTCACCTCTGTTCCTGCATACTTGCCGAACAGGACGGTGTCTCCTACGCTGATGTCCAGCGCGCGTTTTTCGCCGTTATCGAGGATTTTTCCATTACCTACGGCAAGTACTTTGCCGCGGATTGGCTTTTCTGTCGCTGAATCAGGAATGACGATGCCGCCAGAGGACATGCGTTCTTCTTCCATTCGTTTCACAATCACACGATCATGTAGTGGACGGAGTTTCATCGGAATTTCTCCCTAAATTTAAGGTCATTTAATTGAACATGAAACCGCAACGGTCGAACCGTTCCGGACTGTTTGTTGCCTGTGGACACGTTCATAGGCTCCCTAGCCTTGTCATCCGCAGCCTGCCCCCAAACTTTGGGCTGTGACGCGGTCTTTTCAAGGGTGAGGCGGTTTGTTTTTTTTGCGAATAAAAAAATGTGACTTCAGGTGCCGTGAAAGTATGGGTGCATTGGCGTTATTCAAGCGCCCGGGCGCAAGCTATACAGAGCCTGACTGCAGGGTTCGCCGCAAGGCGGCCAGGGTTGATGAGTTCACCACACGCTGAACAAAGGCCATACTCACCGTCATCCATGCGCTTGAGCGCGGCATCAATTTCGATCACGTGCAGGCGTCGCCGGCGACCGGTTTCTTTCGACATAGCCTGTGACTGCATGGCGTCCAAACGTGATAGCCGCCCCATCCGGGACTGGTCCAACTCGACAGTTTCTTCAGCCTGCTGGCCGGTTTCATCTGCCTGGAGCAGTTCCATTTTTTGCTTCATCAGCTGCGATTTAAGCTTTTGCAAATCATTTTTTGACAGGTCCATCAGGTTTCCTCATGCGGCCGTTATAGACCTGGCGGTAGATTTCAAGATTATTTTAGCAAAGCCTGTAACCATTTCCCTCCGGTTACGTTTATTCTCATGAGATGAGCAAAAGATACCGTCAATGGGTTAAGGAGTATCAGGATCAGGCCTGGACGGTGGCGCGTTATATTTTGAAGGACGCCCAGGAGGCCGAAGACGCCACCCAGGAAGCGTTTGTGAAGCTTTGGAACAACCGCGACAACATCGACCCCGAGCGGGTCCAGTCATGGTTGATGAAGGTCACCCGTAACGGTTGTCTCGATCGTCTCAGGCGCAGACGGGATAACGTTGAGTTCGACGAAAGCTATATGACCGCCGATGTCAGTGGACCGATGCAGGATGTCGCTGCCGGTGAAACCAGGGAATGGTTGAAACGGGCCATTGCTTCGTTGAAGGAACCCTACCGGTCACTGGTTGTTTTACGGGATGTGAACCAGCACAGTTACGAAGAAGTGGCCGCCATGCTGGAATTGAATTTGGCGCAGGTAAAAACCTACCTGCACCGTGCAAGAAAACAGTTGCGTGAGCAGCTGGCCGAGGTAAGACCATGAAGGAATATGAAGACAATTGGGAAGATCGTATCAACGCGTTGATGGATGGTGAGTTGAGTGCAACCGACGCGGAACTGCTCAAAGCGCAGGCATCGGAAGACCAGGAGCTGGCGAGGGCCATCATCGAGGCCTACCAGCTTCAGCAGGCGATGGATGCGATCCGTGTTGAAAGGGCGCCGGACAGCCTTAGAAAACGTTTGCGTGCGATCCCCCGCGAACAACGGCCCGCGCGGGTATTCAGCCTGTTGCAACCGCGCTGGGCGATGGCGCTTGCGGCCATTCCGCTGGCGATCATCACCATCAGCCTGATGCGTCCGGATACACCTTCTGCCGCCGAGGTTGCCAAGGCCCGCCAGGAAATGGCGATCGCCTTTGCCTACCTCAACAAGGCCGGCGTCATAACCGGGCGCGAAATTGAATCAAGTGTTGGCCAAACGATGGCAGACGCAGTGACCGACTCGGTCAACAGGGCCATCAAATCACAGAATTTAGACTCAAAGGAGAAAACCGCATGAAACGTTTACTGAAGAACAAGTTTGTTATCGGCTTGCTTTGCATTTTATTTGCACTGCCTGTCATCGCCCAGGAAGACGAACTCAAAAGTCTGGCGGGATACGTCGATTTTGGAGATTTGTCGGCCACCTATGGCGAGCCAAAGATCACGATCAACCTGGGTGGAACGATGCTCAATTTCGTTGGCATGATGAGCTCATCTGAAAGCCCGGAGACTTCGGATCTGATATCCAAGCTCAAGGGTATCCGGGTGCAGATCTATTCAACGGATGACAACATCGATGCCGCCA
>DATCZY010000426.1:0-3837 GCA_036525655.1 Lysobacterales bacterium
CGAACACGGACGGCCTCTTGCAGACCGAGAATAATCACCAGGTTATCCGCGTCCGGGTTGGAAAGCGCGGCAGTAGGAACGGGGTCGCCCACTTCAGAACCGGACATCATACCGGTATGCGGCAAGCGGTCACTGTCCGTACCTACTGACCGGATCAACAACGCCAGTGCTCCCTTGCCCGCGGCTACAAAGGGCCCCCGACTGCGGTTGACCACGGTCTCTCCGTAGCCCGACCCTTCGCGGGTTTTCTGCATGCGAGTGGAGAGGAACACTATTTTCCCCTGCACGGTCTCGGTGGCCGCTGCTTCAAGCACCTCCAGCGAATCAAATTGGATGACCTCGCCTTCAAGCGGTCCGCCGGTTGACGGACTTCCGCCAATCGCGGTCACGACCAGATCTTGCCGGGTGGGTGTTAAAACCTCTGCACTTTCAGCATTTCTTATCCAGCGCGGAAAACTGACCGGCTCTGTCCAGACCCGGTCAAACCCCAGGCTGTGCATTTTGTCGACGGCCCATTTAACGGCTTCGCCGTCTGCTTCGGAACCACCCATTCTGGGGCCGACCTCACTGGTCAGTGATGCCAACAAATCCCAGGCCAGGTCAGAATTCAATGCCTCGTTCTGCAATTGCACTATCACTTCGTCTTCAACATGACCGGAAATGGCGTCCGCCTGGAAGCTCGCCAATGCGAGGCCCACAAAAAAAATGATCAGGGCGAATGAATGTCTCATTGATACTTCCAGGGTCGGTTGCGCACTCGCATACGCACAGTTCAGAGCTATTTAACGGGGGTGTAATCCTGACACAAGGCGGGTCAAATATGTCAGTTTGAAGTCATCATCGGTTCGAGAAGTGTCAGGGCCTGTCTGTAAACGCGACGCTTGAACCGGATCACATTATCGGCGGGATACCAGAAGTCCACCCAGCGGAAATCACGGAACTCCGGTTCGCCGGTCGTTTCGAAATTGAATTGCACATCGTCATCGAGCAACTTCAGCAGGAACCACACCTGTTTTTGACCAATACACAGGGGCTTGCTTTCTGATCTCTGAAATCGCTTTGGTAACTGGTAGCGCAGCCAGCCGGGGGTCGAGCCGAGCAGTTGCACGTGTCGTTTATCCAGGCCGGTTTCCTCACGCAACTCGCGGTACATCGCCTCGATCGGGGTTTCATCCGTATTCATGCCACCCTGGGGGAATTGCCAACCATCGTTGTTTGATCGTTGCGCCCAAAATACCCTGCCATCATTATTCATGATAACCATGGCAACATTGGGTCTGAATCCGTCCGAATCGATCATGTCTGCTTATTTCTTTTGAACCTGTTCATGGCCGATGTTATGAGTATACGTAATACGTGCGATAATTTTGAATCTTAATCAACCAAACCATGTTAATCAATCCTGCAAAATGATTCCAATCAGATTACGCCGACCACTGCTCATTTTATTGCTGTTGATGTCAGTGAGCAGCATATTTATCGCCAGTGCCAGCGGTTCGGTCTCCTTGGGGTGGCAAGAATGGCTGGCTGCCATCAGGGACCCTGGTAGCCAACACGGTGAATTGATCTGGCGGTTGCGCCTGCCGCGCGCAATGGCTGCCTGGGTTGTCGGTTCGATGCTGGCCATATCCGGTTGCCTGATGCAGGTACTGTTACGTAACCCGCTGGCTGACCCTTATGTCCTGGGCGTCTCGGGTGGAGCCGCTTTTGTCACCCTGCTGGGTATGGTGTTTGGCGTTGCCGCGGCTTTTCTACCCTGGCTGGCTATACTGGGGGCTTTGATTTCGATACTGCTTGTGTTCGGGCTTGCCCGTGGCACCGGACCCTGGAGCGGTACGCGACTATTGTTGACGGGTGTGGTCACTGCTTCCGGTTGGGGTGCAATGATCAGCCTTATCCTTTCCCTCAGCCCGGATAACAGTCTGCGTGGCATGCTGTTCTGGCTCATGGGTGACCTCAGCTATGCCACGCTACCCTCGTGGTCATTGGTGGTCCTTGCAGGCAGTTTCATCCTGACCCTTGGCCTGGCGCGCAGTCTGAACGTTTTGGCAATGGGTGAGACCACGGCCAGGCTGTTGGGTGAACCGACCCGTCACATGCTTTGGCTGGTATACCTGCTCGCCTCCGTGCTGACAGCCACGGCGGTCTCCATTGCAGGCAGCATTGGGTTCGTGGGCTTGATCGTACCCCACCTGATGCGCTTACTGGTCGGTTCCGACCATCGCATCCTGATCCCGGCAGCCACCCTGTTTGGCGGTTTGTTCCTGGTATTTTCCGATACCCTGGCCCGTACGGCGTTGAGCCCTCAGCAGTTACCGGTAGGGGTGATCACGGCGCTGCTCGGGGTGCCGCTATTCCTGTTGTTGTTAAACCGCGCAAGGCTGAAAGGCGTATGACGACGCTTGCCTGCCAGTCTCTCGATATCAGTATTGCCGGCAAAAACATCTGCAGCAAGCTGAACATCGCGCTTGAACCGGGACAGTTCTGGGGTTTGCTGGGACCAAACGGCATTGGCAAAACCACTTTACTCAAATGCATGGCGGGGCTATCCGCACCCGACAGCGGCAGCGTATTGCTCGAAAATCAGTCAATTGACAAGCTGCCACGTCGTCTCGTCGCCCGCCTTCTGGGTATGCTGCAACAACACACCGTATATGTGTTCGACGCAAGTGTGCTCGAAACGGCCATGACCGGAAGACATCCCCACCTCGCTTACTGGGAACGTGAGGGGCCCGAGGATAAACAAAAGGCGCTGGATGCCATTCGGGCAGTTGATCTCGCAGGGTTTGAATCACGCAGTGTCACGGGCCTGTCCGGAGGCGAGGCACGTCGCCTGGCGTTTGCTTCATTGGTTGTCCAGGAACCCGCCATCCTGCTAATGGATGAACCCACCAATCACCTCGACATGAAGCACCAGGTGCGGGTCATGGACCTCGTTGAAACATCGGTCACCAGTCGGCAGCAGTGTGCCATGATCGCCCTGCACGATGTCAACCTGGCTGCACGCTATTGCGGCCATATCCTCATGTTGTTTGGCGATGGTGCCTGGCTGGCGGGTACTGCGGATGAGTTATTGAACCGGGAAAATCTCGAAAGGCTTTATCAATGCCCGGTTGAACCTGTACTGACCTCGACCGGTATGCGCTTCCTGCCCGGTGCTTGAATTTTGCCAAACCATACAGCGGGCTAAAAAACAAAAACCGCGATCATCCGTCCACCTGACGTTTGAGTTGCGTATAAGCCTTGCCAAGATGCCAGGCACCCGTGCCCCAGATGGCCATGATCGGAATGTACAACCACGCGATCTGGCTGAGTGAGAGACCGGCCGTCATCATACCTTTGAATATCCAGCTGGCGGTGACGTCACTGCCCCGATAAACCACCGTGTCGATGAAGTTCTTGCTCTTGTACTTGGCTTCGCGATCCACGACGGTGAAGAGCATTTCCTTGACCGGCCCCAGTAAACCATAGTTCAGCGCGCGTTGCGCCACCTGGACTGCGGCGAATAAGACAAGACCGAGTGAACTGCCCAGCAGGGTAAAACCTGCGGCCAGGATGATGGGGGGCAAAATGGCTGCGCGCGGCATGCCAAGATAGATGACGAGCCTCGAGGTGATCAAGAACTGGAATAAAAACGCCAGTATTTGCACGACCAGATCAACATAGCTGAAAAAACGTGTGCGCTCGTCGAAACCGATGATATTTTCGTTCACCAGCACGGCCAGTCCGTTATACAGAAACGTCGACGTCAGGTTGTGTGACAACATCAAAAGGCAGATCAACAAAAGGTATTTGGATTTGAAGACGCGTATGGCGCCTTCCCAAATGCTACCCCCA
>DATCZY010000427.1:0-5057 GCA_036525655.1 Lysobacterales bacterium
GGTGTTGAATGACTACGATTTCAGCGGAACTGATTACGGTTTGTTCTCCGCCGGTGCAAGCATCAGCTTAAAGTATGCGCCAAAGGCCGCAAAAGCGGGCTGTACGGTTATCGACAACACATCGGCCTTCCGGCTTTACGATGACATTCCGCTGGTGGTGCCGGAAATCAATGGTGACCTGCTTGAAAACCTGGCGCCCGGCAGCATCATCGCCAACCCGAATTGTTCAACTATCCAGATGCTGATAGCCATTGCTCCGATTCACGCCATTGCCGGCATTGAGCGGATCAATGTTGCGACTTATCAGTCAGTCTCCGGTGCCGGCAGTGAAGGCCTGGAAGAGCTGGCGCGGCAAACCATGGACCGTCTTAGTTTCAAGGAGGTGACACCCTCCGTATTCGCGTTGCCGATCGCCTTCAACTGCATCCCGGTCATCGATACCATGCAGGACAACGATTACACGCGTGAAGAAATGAAACTGCACTGGGAAACGCGTAAAATCATGCGGGATGACTCGATCGGGGTCAACGCAACGGCTGTGCGGGTCCCCGTTTTTTACGGGCACTCCGAGGCGGTGCACCTGGAGACCGCGCGGGATGTCAGCATGGAGGCGGTGCGTGAGGCCATGCACAAGGCGCCAGGCCTGGTTCTGATCGAGGATACCGACGCCAAGGCACAGGTGACGGCGGTGACCCATGCCGCGGGCAAAGACGAGACCTTTGTCAGCAGGCTGCGCCGGGACTATACCCATCCACGGGGAATCAATATGTGGGTGGTGAGCGACAATGTCAGGAAAGGAGCCGCATTGAATGCGGTGCAAATACTAAAAATGATGGTCACGGGCAAAATGCCGGTGGAAACATGAAGTCAGCAAAAGTACACTCACGGGTGTCGGTACTAAACAAACCAGGCTGACGGTCAGGGAGAGACGGGGAAACCATGAACAAAAGAATGCGCTGGACAATGCTGGTCGTTCTGAGTCTTTTCAGTCCGGCAGTATTGGCTTTGGGATTAGGCGGGGCAGTCGTCGAGTCATATCTGAATCAACCGCTGGACGTCAGGGTCGAGCTCATAAGCCGGTCCGAAGACGAATTACAAAGCATTACCGCCGGCCTGGCATCTGCACAGGACTTCGAGTTGCTCGGCTTGAGCCGCACGGCGATCACGGTGCCGTTGGATTTCGAGGTGGTCACGGATACGGACCGTCCCTATGTGCACATCACCAGTCAGCTGAAAGTCAATGAACCCGTGGTGCAGGTGCTGGTGGAGGTCGTCTGGGCCAGTGGCAGAATGTTGCGTGAATACACCTTGTTCCTGGATCCGCCTACCTTCGATTCGCCAGCCCCGCCGGTCGTAGTCAAACCCGCGCCGGCCAAGGCGCCGCCGGTGGAAACCACGGTCGCTCCGGTCACGCCGATTCAGAAAACCGTCGAACCGGAGAAAGAAAAAGCCACAACACCGGAGCCCGTCGTCGAGACGCCGGATTCAGCTGCGGAATCGACTTCGGCTCAGGCTGCAGAACTGGGGCAAGAACAAGAACAAGAACAAGAGCAAGAGCAAGAGCAAGAGCAAGAGCAAGAACAGCAGTCGGCTGAACAGTTTTCCGAAGATGAAGTCTATGGTCCGGTGGCTCGCGGTGAAACACTGTGGGGTATTGCCAGGGATTTCAGCAAGGGCAGTGGCTACTCCATTAACCAGGCGATGCTTGCCCTGCAACGCAAAAATCCGGAAGCCTTTATCAAGGGCAATATCAACTCACTCAAAAGTGGTGCCATCCTCCGTTTGCCGGCATTCAACGAACTGGCTGAACTGACTTCAAGAGAGGCATTACTCGAAGTTCTGCGTCAGGAAGAAGAGATACGCAGCGGCGTCCGCTCGGTCGCACCTGATTTCAGTACACCGACCGTGGCGGATAGCGGGGACTACCAGGCGTCTGTCGGTGAAGCGCCTGCCGAGCCCGAACCGGAGGTCGATGAGGGTTATCTTGAACTGGTGCCGCCGGCGGAAAGTGAGACCCAGGATTCGTTGGCCGGCCAGCAAGCGACAGAACAGGATGCGGCCGTCGAGACCCTGCAGGAAGAGCTGTCGCGCACCGAAGAAGAGTTGGTCAATGCGCGGCAGGAAAATACCTACCTCGCGGAACGTATCAAGGAACTTGAGGCGGAGGCCGCCACCCGCGAAGAGCAGGCAATTGCGGTCGAGGATTCAAGCCTGGCCAATATGGAGTCGAAACTTGCGCAAGAACGCGCCGCCGGCCAACCCGAAGCGCCATTGGCAATTACACCGGGCGGTGAAAAACAAGCCTGGTACGCAGGCAAGACACCGCTGGTCGTGGTTGTCGCCGTGGTTTTGATTGCGTTGATTATTTGGGGGCTGCGACGCAGGGGCGCCGGTCTTCTGCAAGCGCAAAGCACCGCGGAAGTGCAGGCCGTTGCCGATGACGCCGAGGATATACAGCGGACGCTTGATAGCGAAGAAAGCAAAGGTGAAACGGTTGTGCAGTCCATGCAGGAACCGGAGCCGGAATTGCAGCCGGAACCAGAACCAGAACCGGAACCGGAGCCGGTTAAAGAGCCGGTATTTGCGTTCGAACTTGAAGAGCCAGAGCAGATTACAGGCCTGGAAGAAGCTGAAGTTTCAACGGTTATGCTCGATACATCGGGAATGGCGCTCGAATCCGAGACCGGGCCTGAATCAGGCTTCGAGGAGTCAGATGACGAGTACGAATCAGACTTCGAGGAGTCAGAAGAGGAACCGGTACAGGGAGATGATGATCCTGAAATCAAGCTGGACCTGGCACGCGCTTACTTGTCGCTCGGCGATAAGGAGGCCTCGAAGTCCATGCTTGACGAAGTCATGAAGAGTGGCAACGAAGCGCAGAAAGCCGAAGCCCGGCAGATGCTGGAAGAGCTCTGAGTGTTGCCTTTCAGATACGTCAAAAACCGGAGCACCTGAGCCTGGCTTTACGCAGTCTCTTTTTAAAGCAGGTTTAGAATCATGCGTTATGCACTCGGAATCGAATACGATGGCGCCGGATTTTGCGGTTGGCAACGGCAAAATCATTCGCCGTCGGTGCAAAGCTGTGTTGAAAAAGCCATTGAAGTGGTTGCCAACCACCCCGTGACCGTCGTTTGCGCAGGCCGGACCGATACCGGTGTGCATGCACGTGGCCAGGTGGCGCATTTTGACAGCCCGTCGGAACGCTCGGATAGACAATGGGTGCTCGGTATCAATTCAAATCTGCCTGATGCGGTTCGCGTGTTGTGGGTTCGTGCGGTGGATGACTCTTTTCACGCACGCTTTGGGGCGTTTTCCCGAAGCTATCAGTACAACATATTGAACCGCTGGGTGCGTCCGGCTATCGGCGTTTCCTATTATGGCTGGTGCCGGGAACCCCTCGATACAAAGCGGATGCACGAGGCGGCCCAGGTTTTGCAGGGGCGACATGATTTCAGCGCCTTCCGCTCAACCGGTTGTTCCGCCCAGCATGCCATCCGCGAGGTCACAACCATCAGTGTCAGCCGCAAGGAAGAGATCGTTACCATCGATATCTCCGCCAATGCATTCCTTTACCACATGGTGCGAAATATCGTTGGCAGCCTTATCCCGGTGGGTACAGGGGAAAAATCAATCCAGTGGTTTACCGAGGTCTTTCGTGGACGGGATCGTGCCGTTGCCGGTGTGACGGCTGAACCGCAGGGGCTTTGCTTTATGAACGTGCGTTATGAACCCCGTTATGGGTTACCGGACAGCGAGGGGGCTTTGCCAGGCTCATGAACAGGGTTAAAGTCAAAATCTGCGGTCTGACACGGGCAGAAGATGTACAGGTGGCTATCGAGGCCGGCGCCGATGCGATCGGTTTTGTATTCACGGCCAGTCCGCGACGTATCAATATTGATACCGCCGTCCGCTTAAGCCGGTATGTTCCCGGCGGCGTTTTGCGTGTAGGCTTGTTCCTGGACCAGGAAAGGTCTGAAATCGAGCGGGTAGTCAATTCCGTACCGCTCGATCTTTTGCAGTTTCACGGAAACGAAACCGAACAGGAATGCAATCTGTTCGGGTTGCCTTGGCTAAAAGCCGTGGCGATGGAAGATGCCGGATCCGTAAAGCGGGCACAGCGTGATTATCCAGGCGCTGCAGGATTGCTGCTCGACAGTCACTCGAGAGGTGAGCGCGGTGGTAGCGGCAAGGTATTTGACTGGTCATTATCGGCGTCGGAAGCCGGGGTGATATGGCTTGCCGGTGGCTTGAATGCAGACAATGTAGGACAGGCAATTCGCACAGTTAAACCGTTTGCAGTGGATGTCTCCAGTGGCGTGGAAATAAGACCCGGCATCAAGGATGCGGGAATGATTAAGGCTTTCTTCAAAGCGGTCAGAGCGGCCGAAACTGAACTATAGATTGGTAAAAAATGATGAGTGAAGAGCAACAGGTATGGCCCGACGGTCGGGGCTACTTTGGTAAATTTGGCGGACGATTCGTTTCCGAAACACTGATCCATGCGCTGGATGAACTGCGTGAGGCCTATGGCCGCTGGCGGAAAGACGAAGAGTTTATAAGAAGAATGGATGAGGACCTGGCCAATTATGTCGGTCGTCCGTCACCTGTTTATTACGCACAACGGTATACGGAGGCAGCGGGAGGGGCAAGAATCTACCTGAAGCGCGAGGACCTGAACCATACCGGTGCGCACAAGATCAACAATACCATGGGACAGGGTTTATTGGCCCACTACATGGGAAAGAAGCGCGTCATTGCCGAAACCGGTGCCGGACAACATGGCGTTGCGACGGCAACGGTGGCGGCCCGGCTCAACCAGTCTTGCCGGGTCTACATGGGCAATGTGGATATTCAGCGGCAGGCAATCAACGTATTCAGGATGCGTTTGCTGGGTGCCGAGGTGAGCGGGGTTTCATCCGGTTCGGCAACACTCAAGGACGCCCTCAATGAGGCCATGCGTGACTGGGTCACCAATATCGACGATACGTTCTATATCATCGGAACGGTCGCCGGACCGCACCCGTATCCGGAAATGGTGCGCGACTTCAATGCCATCG
>DATCZY010000428.1:0-5860 GCA_036525655.1 Lysobacterales bacterium
CCTACGAGAATCGAACTCGTGTTTCAGCCTTGAGAGGGCCGCGTCCTGGACCGCTAGACGAAGGGAGCGTTTATCTGTTTTGCAACAGGACGCTCATGTTAAACTACCGCCATCATCCGGTTCAACAACGAAACGTGTCTGGACCAATATATTTTATTTTGAGTTATCGGGAATTCATCATCAATAAACACATTGTTATTCCATTCGCTGAACATGGTATTGCAGTTCAGCAGCTTTGTCCGCACGCCACCGAGGTCGTTCGTCGCCTTCAGGAAGAAGGTTATGAGGCCTACATCGTGGGTGGAAGCGTTCGCGACCTGCTGATGGGCAAAGTGCCCAAGGACTACGATGTCGCAACCGACGCGATACCGGAGGAAGTCAAAACGGTGTTTCCGCGCGCGCGCCTGATTGGCCGCCGGTTCCGCCTGGCCCATGTGCGCATGGGTGGGACATTGATCGAGGTTGCAACATTCCGGGGTCCGCAGGTCAATGAGGACGACGATCACACGCACGAGAGCGGTCGCATCCTGAGGGACAATGTCTGGGGCAGTCTGGAAGAGGACGCCATTCGGCGGGACTTCACCATCAATGCCCTGTTCATGGACCCGGTCAGTGGCGACATCCAGGATTTTGTCGGTGGCTACCGGGATCTCGCGGAACGCAAGTTGAGACTGATCGGCGATGCCCAGACCCGTTACCGGGAAGACCCGGTCCGGTTGCTGCGAGCCGCGCGTTTTGTCGCCAAACTGGGTGTCGAACTGGGTGACGAGACAGCAAAATATGTCAATGAAATGGCGCCGTTGTTGAAGGATATTCCACCGGCGCGTTTGTTCGAAGAAGTCTGCAAGCTATTTATGACAGGCCATGCGTTCAAAACCATGGAAGTGCTGCAGCGCTATCAGCTAACGCGCGCCTTGTTCCCCGTGATCAAGGCCGAAGGAAAAACGGGCCGCGCCCAAATCGGGGCTTTGTTGGAAACGGCCCTGAAAAACACCGATGAGCGGGTTCGCGATGATAGACCTGTGACGCCGGCCTTTTTGTTCGCGGCATTGTTCTGGCAACCGGTCCGCGCCAGGGCGGATGTGCTGCACGCCAAGGGTATGCAGGAGTACCTGGCCCTCGGCCAGGCGGCGGATGAGGTGATGTCAGAACAGGTGAAGAGAACTGCGGTACCACGCCGTTTCAGCGTCATTACGCGCCAGATCTGGACGATGCAACCACGCTTCAGCCACACCCATGGCCGGCGTGCAAAAGCTTTGCTGGGTGAGCGTCGTTTCCGCGCGGCGTATGACTTTCTGTTGTTAAGGGCGGTGGAAGACGAATCATTGAAGGTTTTGTGCGAGCACTGGACCGAGGCACAAAAAGGCGTGACCATGAATACCGGTCAGGACAGGGAATTAAACAACGATTCCCGTCGCCCGCGACGCCAGCAGCACCGCCGGCGACGTAAACCTTCGAAGCAAAGTTCTGCTTGATCGGTTTTATGAGACGAGGCCTTATGAAAGCCTGGTTGGGTCTCGGCAGTAATTTGCAACAACCTGAGAATCAACTCAGGGACGCCTTACGCAGGCTGGGTTCGATAGAAGGTATAAAAATATTGCGGGTGTCTCACTTTTACCGCACGCCGCCCTGGGGTGACGAACGGCAGGACGACTTCATCAACACGGTGGCGCAAATTGAAACCGGGCTGGGCCCCATCCCTTTATTGCATGAATTGCAGTCGATTGAGAATGCGATGGGCAGGCAACGCAACGAACGTCGTTGGGGTCCGAGGGTCATTGATATCGACCTGTTGTTATATGGTGAGGCGCAATATCAATCGGAAGAGCTTGAACTGCCGCATCCGCGCATGCAAGAAAGAGCATTCGTGCTGATGCCGCTCTGCGAACTTGATGCTGGCTTAAACATCCCCGGTCATGGTGCTGCCGGAGAATTGCTGAAGCAACTCGATTGCAGTGGTATTTTCCGCCTGGATGATGGATGGCGTGCCTGATGTGGTGCATATTTGGCCTTGGAAAGCATACATAATTGATAGGCACTACCCCCCGTGTACTTTGCATTCCCGGACGGGTAACCAGTGGATAAATCGAAAAAATTCAGACGACTGACAAATTTGTTGTTTTTTTGTCCATAAAAGGTTGCAATCGTTTGTGGTAGTGGTATTATTACAACCAATCTTGGTAAGACTGCAACACGAACCAAGGTCACAGGGCGCAAAAATACGGATACATCACTCCAAAATATGCCCTCCTCTCTAACCGGAGGAGGGCATTTTTTTTGGCCCCGATATTTTCTGTGATAACGGCTAAATTATTTTTATTATCAATAACATATGGATTTCTTTTCGGACCTGATTCCAGCGATTTCCAAAATTATGCAGCGATCTTCATTGTGAAAACCCGGGATGCTGAAGCGGTGTTATTATTCGTCAGAGAAAAAGTATCAATTAAAGGTGTAAAACAACAACATGAATCAGAACTTTTTTCAGACGTTGCAAAAATACAACATTGAATCTTCACCAATAACATTGTCTGCCCGTTTAAACGAGCCGGACCGCTTTAAGAATTTCAGTGTAAAAACCGGTGGCTTGCTGTTGGATTTTTCCCGGACGGGAATGGATCAGGCGTCGCTGGCAGAATTACTCAAACTGGCTGAAGACCGTGGTGTGGAAAATGCCAGGGAGCGGCTTTTTAGTGGTCAGGATATCAACTACACCGAAAAACGTCCGGCTTTGCACATGGCCATGCGCAGCGACGACGTTCTGGCCTGTCTGGATGCCGAAACCATCAAGCGTGTTACAGATAACCGGCAGCGCATGCTTTCGTTCGCATCCGCCTTTGCCGCCGGGCATTTACCGGACAAACCCGGTCAACCGGTATCCCACATCATTCATATAGGCATCGGCGGTTCCGTGCTTGGGCCGCGCCTGTTGATCGAGGCGCTGGGGAAGAGCGCCACGCCAAAGGTTCATTTTTTATCTTCGGTAGACGCGCATCTACGCACAGATTTGCTCGCAGATCTTAATCCGGCTGAAACGGCGGTCATAATCGCGACAAAAAGTTTTACCACGGGTGAAACCCTTCTCCATGGTCGCAGGGTTCTGGCCTGGCTGGAGAACGCACTGGGAAGAAAGGCTGCGCTGGAACGCCTGTTTGCCGTCAGCGGCAATCAAAAGGCGGTCGATGACTTTGGTGTGCCGCGGGCAAACACCCTGTACCTGCCCGACTGGGTCGGTGGGCGTTATTCGGTCTGGTCCACCGTCAGCCTGTGTGCTGCCGCCGTGATGGGTGAGGGGGGGTTCAGCGAGTTCCTGCGCGGTGCCGCTGAAATGGACCGGCACTTTAAAACGGCGCCGTTGGCGCAAAACCTGCCGGTACTGATGGCCCTGACGGGTATCTGGCATCGCAATATATGCGCTTACCCGGCACAGGGGGTGATTCCCTATGACCACCGTTTGCGCTCTCTGCCTGCTTACCTGCAACAACTGGTGATGGAATCAAACGGTAAATCGATAGACAGCCAGGGCAGGCACGTGGATTACGGCACCTCACCAGTATTGTTCGGCGAACCCGGCACCGATGCCCAGCATTCATTGTTCCAGATGTTTCACCAGGGTACAGACATTGTCCCGCTGAGTTTTATTGGCGTCATTCACCCGGATCATGAAGACAGCGAAGCGCATGCGGCGCTGCTGGCAAATATGCTGGCGCAGGCGACCGCCCTGGCGACCGGTACGTCCGGACTCGGTTTTGAAGAGCCGGATGTTTACCGGCAAATGCCGGGCGGGCGACCCTCCGAGATCATATTGCTGGATAAACTCAGTCCCTTCGGTCTTGGCCAGCTCCTGGCCTTGTACGAACACAAGGTATTCGTCGAGAGCGTGATCTGGGATATCAATCCCTTCGATCAGTTCGGTGTTGAACTGGGCAAGGTTTTGGCGAAGACCATACAACCGGCACTGGAAAACACAACGGAAACGGTACCGGCAAGTTATGGGTTGGGAGCCATTCTGGATTTTATCCGCGGCAGTCAATAGTCGTCAGGCGCGCTGCAGGTGTTTCCAGTGAGTGCGTGGCGCATCGCCAAATCGACCGGTTTCGTGTTTCCGGTCGTCAGCTGATAAGCGGGCCAAAAACGCTTTGAAAACATAAAAAATCGTCTATCGATGCCAACATTTCGCATTAATCGCCAAACAAGCTTTTTTGTCCTGTTGGGGTCGGTTATGCTTCGCACTCACAGTTAATCGGACAGGCTGGACGGCCGGATAAATCATGCATCAAACGCCTTATAATCCATCAGAAATAGAAGTTCGCGTACAAACACACTGGGACGAAAATAAAATTTACGAGGTGACGGAAGACCCCGCCCTCGAGAAGTTTTATTGCCTGTCCATGCTGCCGTATCCGTCCGGCGCCCTGCATATGGGTCATGTACGTAATTACACCATCGGTGATGTCATCAGCCGTTACCAGCGGATGCTGGGTAAAAATGTATTACAACCGATGGGTTGGGACGCTTTCGGGCTACCGGCTGAAAACGCCGCGATCAAGAACAATACCGCCCCCGCCAAGTGGACTTACGCCAATATTGAGCACATGCGCGGGCAGTTAAAGCGGCTCGGTTTTGCCTACGACTGGTCGCGCGAGTTTGCCACCTGCACACCGGATTATTACCGCTGGGAACAATTGATGTTCACCCGCCTGATGCAAAAGGGCATGGCCTATCGCAAAGATTCCGAGGTTAACTGGGACCCGATCGACCAGACCGTGCTGGCCAACGAGCAGGTCATCGACGGGCGTGGCTGGCGTTCCGGTGCGGTTGTCGAACGCAGGACCATTCCGCAGTGGTTCCTGCGTATCACCGATTATGCCGATGAATTGCTCGATGGCCTGGATCAGCTCGAGCAGTGGCCCGAAGCCGTCAAAACCATGCAGCGCAATTGGATCGGGCGTTCGGAAGGCGCCGAGTTTTCAATGCTGGTGTGTAATTCCGAAGGTGAAATCGTACCCGGCGCCGCATCTGTCAGCGTGTTCACCACGCGGCCCGATACCGCCTTTGGCATGACCTACGCGGTGCTTGCACCTGAACATCCGCTGGTCGCCGAGGTAACCACCGATGCCCAACGGCAACAGGTCGAGGATTTCATCGAATCAATCAAGCAGGCCAGCGAAGCTGACCGCACGTCCTCCGAAGGCACCCTGGACAAGCGTGGCGTCAATACCGGCGCTTTTCTGTTCAACCCGTTCACCCGCAAGGCGGTGCCTCTGTTCATCGCCGATTACGTGCTGATGGGTTACGGCACCGGCGCGATCATGGCGGTGCCCGGACAGGACCAGCGCGACTGGGATTTTGCAATCGCCCACAACCTGCCCATCGTACGCACCGTGAAGACCCCGGAGGGATGGGAAGGCGAGGCCTATGTCGAAGACGGTGTCGCCATCAACAGCGAATGGCTCAACGGCATGGGTGTCACCGAAGCCAAGGAAAAGGCCATGGCCTGGCTGGAATCCGAGGGCATCGGTGTGCGTAAAGTGAATTTTCGACTGCGTGACTGGGGTGTCAGTCGTCAGCGTTACTGGGGATGCCCGATCCCGGTGATCTATTGCGCGGACTGTGGCGCAGTGCCGGTGCCGGAAGACCAGTTGCCGGTGGTTTTACCCGAAGACGTCACCTTCATGGGCGTGCAATCTCCGATCAAGCAGGATCCCGAGTGGCGCAAAACCCACTGCCCGCAGTGCGGCGGCGCCGCCGAGAAGGAAACCGATACCTTTGACACCTTCATGGAGTCGTCCTGGTATTTCGCACGGTATTGCTCGCCCGGCGCCAACGGCATGGTCGATGAACGCGCCAATTACTGGTT
>DATCZY010000429.1:0-7727 GCA_036525655.1 Lysobacterales bacterium
CCTTGGCGGTGCCTATCTCAACCTTGACCTTACCGTGTGACCAGTACATGGCGGTCGGCACCACGGTAAAACCCTTGCGTTCAACCAGGCCTTTCAAACGGTCTATCTCGCGGCGGTGCAGCAGCAGTTTCCGGGTCCTTAAAGGGTCTGGGTTGATGTGGGTGGAGGCTGTTGGCAGCGGATCGATGCGGCAACCGAACAGGAAGGCTTCGTTGTCTTTCAACAGCACATAGGAGTCTGCAAATTGCACACGCGATTCGCGCAGGGACTTCACCTCCCACCCCTCCAGACCCAGACCGGCCTCGATACGTTCCTCGATGTGATATTCAAAACGGGCGCGCTTGTTACGCGCAATCGTCTTGGTGCCGTCGCCCTGGGTGCCTTTACCGGTCTTTTTATTCATCTGTGCCATCCTGCCAATCGCCTATATTACTGCGTGTAGCGTCATAGCTCCATGCCGCGACCACTCATGCGGGCGAATCGTGTAAAATTTTGTCTTTCCCGGAACCCGGAACTTATGAAAATAACACGCTCAGCACTGGTGACCTACAGCGCCATGGATATGTACAAACTGGTGGAAGACGTTCCCGTCTATCCGCAGTTTTTGAGTTGGTGCACGGCCACCGTTGTCCACGAACACAGTGCCGAATTTCAGAAAGCTTCGTTGACCGTCATGGTAGCCGGCATCAGGCAAAGCTTCACGACGCTGAACACGCTCTATAGCGGAGAACGGGTTGAAATGAAATTATTTGAAGGCCCGTTCAAGAACCTGCAGGGCGAGTGGCGTTTTATGCCGCTGGGTGACGTGGGTTGCAAGATCAGCCTGGAACTGGATTTCGAGATGAATGCCGGTCCGATGGCGAACCTGTTTGGTAAGGGTTTTGGCAAGATCGCAGACCGCCTGGTCGATGACTTCTGCAAGCGCGCAGAAAAGGTCTACCCGGCGTGACAGAACCACGGGACAAGCAAACGATTCAGGTCGAGGTCGTGCTGGCCATGCCCGAGCGGCAGCAACTGGTGACGTTGGAGGTTGCCTTGGGCACGACGCTGGCGCAAGCCATAACATTGTCCGGTGTGTTGCAAATGTTTGGAGGCTTCGAAGTTGACCTTACAAGGGTGGGTATTTTTGGCCAAAAAGCCGATCCGGACCAGGTGCTGCGGGCGGGCGACCGCGTCGAGATTTACCGGCCCCTGCTCGCCGACCCCAAGGAGGTTCGGCGTCAGAGGGCGCTGACACAGACCCGGTCATGATCCATTTCCCGGGCCAATGCCGGGGGTCAAGGTTTGATCGGTGTGTCCACAGGCACGGTAATGCCGGCTATCTTCAACGCTTTTTCGATGGTTCTGAGCTGGGTCTGGGCTTCATTATAGGTGTCATATAGTCCGGAGCGGACCTGGTGACGGGTGCCCAGTCCGGGTACAACCTGTTCCCTGAGCGTTACCTGGAAACCCTTCGCCCTGGCCTTGTCGGCAAACGCCTCGGCTTCCTCGTGGGTATTGAACGCACCGAGCTGCAGGGTCCAGTTGATGATGCTGTCATCGGTGACCAACCGGGTTTGCTTGGCAGTTTCTACGTCCTTGATTTCAGCGACGGCGGTCTTGGTCTCTTCCAGGGCCTTGATGTCACCGCCCTTTGAATCACCGATTCCATCGGTTGCAATCAGAACATCATTTTCAAAGGTCAGCGTAACCAGGCGTCGCACCGGTTCACCGCCACGGCGGCTTAGCATCGATATATAATCCCAGCGATCCTTGTGGAATGGATCCTGGACCGCAGGGGTGCCGAGCAGATAGGCGACCTGCTTTTTGGTCATGCCCAATGTGATCTGGTCCAGGTCTTCCTGTTCATGGGCGTTGCCCTGTTGAACATTTTGTTTGTAAATAAGCTTGCAGCCCGTGTTTAATGTCAGCACGGCTATCAGTGCCAAAAACAAATACCTGGTCATTTGGTTCCTTAAAAAATGGCTGATACTAAAGATCAAGGCCGTGAATGATACAATAGTCAGGAGCCCTGAAGAACAGGCGATTTCAATTTATTAGTTACAGGATAAGACAGTGGATGATGTAAATCTTCGTAAGGCAGGTCTAAAAGTCACTCAGCCCAGAAAGCGCATACTCGAGTTACTGGATGAAGCGGGTAACAAACATGTAACGGCGGACGATATTTACCGCGTACTGATAAAGGCTGGCGAAGACATTGGCCTGGCAACAGTTTATCGCGTACTGAACCAGTTCGAGGCCGCCGGCCTGGTGGTCAAGCACAACTTTGAAGGTGGGCAGGCTTATTATGAGCTGGATTCAGGTGACCACCACGATCACATGGTGTGCGTTGAAACCGGCAAGGTTATCGAGTTTTCCAATACGGAAATTGAACGGCTACAGGCAGATATTGCAAAAAAGCACGGTTATGACATCGTCGACCACAGCCTGGTCATTTACGTTCGCCCCAAGAAAAAATAACCTGGCAGCCCGCTGCTAATTGAATCACGGTGGCCCGTCTAGCGGGCCACGGCTCCGCTGCCGAGCAGTTCAATCGCATGGGCCCGGCTTTGCTCCGATATTTTTCCGCTCAGCATCCTGGCGATCTCGTCGATCCTGCCGGTTTCGTCGAGCAACCTGGTGTCGACGAGCGTGGATTCTTTGCCGGTCGCCTTGCGAACCTGTAACTGGTGATTTGCGCAAACCGCGACCTGGGCCAGGTGGGTGACGCACAGGGCCTGGCCGTTGCCCGCCAACCGCTTCATCAGTTTGCCAACAGCATTGGCGGTTTCGCCACCGATACCGGCATCGACTTCATCAAATATCTGTGTAACCGATTCACTACCGCCGCTTGCGGCAACCTTGATGGCCAGGCTGATCCTGGACAACTCACCGCCCGACGCGATCTTGTTCAGCGGTCCGGGCGGCAGGCCGGGGTTGGCGCTGATCCTGATCTGCACCTCGTCATCACCACGCAGAGAGGGTCTGGCTTGCGGGTTCAGGGAAACAGCGAGTTCAAACGTGCCACCAGCCATGCCCAGTTCCGCCATCAGGGCGGTGACGCGCCGGGATAACTCAGCCGCGTGTTGCCCGCGCTTTTCATGCAGGTTTTTCGCAGCAGACCGGTAAGCTTCCAGGCGCATTTGCAGTTCAGCCTGCAAGCGGCTACGGCGTTGTTCGGAACCGTCCGCACGTTCGATACGTGCCGCCAGCTTCAGCATGACCTCTTCCAGGCCCTCCATACGCACATGATGTTTGCGCGCGAGGTCGTGTAAATCACCGAGGGTTTTGCCAACGGCTTCAAAACGTTCCGGGTTCAGGTCAACCCGGTCGCGTGCCGCACGCAGGGAGTTGACCGCTTCCGCGCAGTTGACCGCGGCCTCCTGCAACATGTCGCAGGCTTCCCTGATGTGGGTGTCCAGGGAGATGAATTTTCTCAGGTAACCGAGTGTGGTGTTGAGATCGGAATTGATTCCCGCATGATCGTCGGAAGACTCCGGGTCAAGTAGTTCAAGGCTGTAGGACAGGGCGTCCAACAACGATCCACCGGCAGCCAGCCGGTCATACTCGTTTTGCAGGGCGTCCAGGGAAGCGGCCGACAGATCGTATTGCTGTAGTTCTTCCAGTTGATAATTGAGAAATTCGAGTTCGCCGGGTGAAACTGCAACATCCTGTTCAAGGGCGCCCAGTTCGCGGGCGGTCCATTGCCATTCGGCATACGTTTTTTCAACCAGGACTATCTCTGCCGCATAGTTGCCGCTGTCATCCAGTAAGCGGAATTGCTCACCAGTCCTGGTCAGCCTCAGGTGTTCATTCTGACCGTGGATTTCAACCAGCAACTGGCCGAGAGCCTGCATTTGCGCGACCGTCACCGGGGAGCCATTGATAAAAGCGCGCGAGCGGCCGTTGCTGTTGATGGTACGCCGTAACAAACAACTGTCATCCGAGGATAATTCCAGTTCCTCGAGCCATTTTCGTGCTTCCGCATTATTCTCCAGCGAAAATTCAGCGCTTAGTTCAGCGCGTTCAGCACCGGGTCGCACCCAGGCGGCATCTGACCGCTCCCCGAGCAACAGGCCCAAAGCGTCAACCAGTATGGATTTGCCGGCACCTGTTTCACCCGTGATCGCAGTGAACCCCGCGTGGATGTCCAGATCAAGTGTCGGCACGATTGCAAAGTTGCTGATGTGAAGGTGAGTGAGCATATCCTGCCGTGTGTTATCAGAGTTCGCCAAGAGTCTGTCCGATTTGACCGGTCGTAGCCAGAAAAACCGGTTCGAGTCAGGTTTATCGATCTTTTGCTTACACCGGATACCGCTGTGTAACACAAATGAAGGACAAGTCCGGCCTGGGCTGTTTTTCGCAGCAGATCACGTAAAATCCGACAGGCTGCTAGTATCGCTTCTTGAATCGCAGTTGCCAATCCCCATATCAGGGCGTGAAAGCACGTACCGGAAGAATAGCTTCCCGAAATCCAGGAGCAAGGACAATGACGGCGAAAAATAAACACGACGAGATGAAAGCTGAAGGCAAAGAAGAGAGCTTGACGGCTCAACCTGAAACGGCCGTAGATGAAACCGCATCACAAGCAGAATCGAATGACCCGATAGAAAAACTCGAGTCGGAGTTGCAAGCCGCGCGTCTTGAAGCAGCCGAGGCAAGACAGGATATGCTGCGTATGCAGGCGGATATGGAAAACCTGCGCAAACGCCTGGTACGCGAACACGAAAAATCCCGGCTGCGGACGCTCGAGCGTTTCATGGGTGACCTGCTACCGGTGCGCGACAGCCTGGAGCGCGGCCTGGAAGCTGCGAACGACCCGGCCGCCACCGTTGAAGCGCTGACGGAAGGAAAACAATTGATCATGAAAATGCTGGCCAAGACGATGGGTGATCATGGTTTGCAGACGATTGATCCGATCGGTGAGAAATTTGATCCCGAAAAGCACGAGGCGATGACCATGCTGACCTCGGATAAACACGAAGAGAATACCGTTATTGACGTTATAGAGAAGGGCTACCAGTTGCATGACCGCCTGATCAGACCGGCCAAGGTCGTGGTGTCCAGGAAGTCCTGAACCTCTTTGGCGCCTCGATTTGGGGTGTAACAACGGGGCCATCGTATTGAAAAGAATGGGGCAGACCCCATCTTTGAATCATCGAATTATTGACATACTTTTTTGGAGAATTTAAATGGGTAAAATCATAGGAATCGACCTGGGCACGACCAATAGCTGCGTCGCAGTTATGGAAGGTGGTGAACCACGGGTCATCGAAAATGCCGAGGGTGATCGCACGACTCCCTCGATTGTTGCGTTCACCAAAGACGGTGAAGTACTGGTAGGCCAGTCGGCCAAACGCCAGGCGGTTACCAACCCGAGCAACACGTTATTTGCTATCAAGCGGCTCATCGGTCGTAAGTTCGATGAAGACGTGGTGCAAAAAGACATCGACCTGGTGCCTTACAAGATTATCAAGGCCGACAACGGCGATGCATGGGTAGAAGCCGGTGGCAAAAAGTTGGCCGCACCGGAAGTGTCAGCCCGTGTTTTGATGAAGATGAAAAAAACCGCCGAAGACTACCTCGGTGAAGAAGTGACCGAAGCCGTTATTACGGTTCCCGCGTACTTCAACAACCACCAGCGCCAGGCTACCGAAGATGCAGGCAAGATTGCCGGTCTCAAGGTTCGCCGCGTGATTTCCGAGCCGACCGCAGCAGCGCTGGCCTTCGGTGTGGATAAGAAGGGTGGCGAACGCAAGGTTGCAGTTTATGACCTCGGCGGCGGTACATTCGACGTATCCATCATCGAAATTGCAGATGTCGACGGCGAACACCAGATCGAAGTACTGTCCACCTCCGGTGATACTTTCCTCGGTGGTGAAGACTTCGACAAGCGCGTCATCGACTACCTGGTTTCGGAGTTCAAGAAAGACCAGGGTGTTAACCTGCGCAACGATCCATTGGCGCTGCAGCGTCTGAAAGAAGGTGCGGAGCGGGCCAAGATCGAGCTTTCAACAACGGAACAGACCGAAATCAACCTGCCATACATCACCGCCGACGCAAGCGGTCCGAAGCACCTGAATATCAAGCTGACCCGCGCCAAGCTGGAATCACTGGTGGAAGACCTGGTCAAAAAGACCATTGGTCCGTGCCGCACAGCTTTGGACGATGCCGGTTTGAAAGTCAGCGATATCTCAGACGTCATCCTGGTGGGTGGCCAGACCCGTATGCCGATGGTACAAAAGGCGGTAACCGAGTTGTTTGGCAAAGAGCCACGCAGGGACGTCAACCCGGATGAAGCCGTTGCACTGGGCGCCGCCGTACAGGGTGGCGTGCTGTCGGGTGAAGTCAAAGACGTATTGTTGCTGGATGTCACGCCGTTGTCCCTGGGTATCGAAACCATGGGCGGCGTCATGACCAAGTTGATCGAGAAAAACACCACGATCCCGACCAAGGCTTCGCAGATTTTCTCAACCGCTGAAGATAACCAGCTTGCCGTTACCGTGCACGTGTTGCAGGGTGAACGTGAAGTGGCCAGCGCCAACAAGTCATTGGCCCGCTTCGACCTCGCCGGCATCGCGCCCGCCCCGCGTGGTATGCCGCAGATCGAGGTCACCTTCGATATCGATGCCAATGCCATCATGCACGTAAGTGCAAAAGACAAGGCGACCGGCAAAGAGCAGAAGATCGAAATCAAGGCAGGTTCTGGACTTTCCGATGCCGAGATCGAGCAGATGGTCAAGGACGCCGAGGCGCATGCCGAGGAAGACCGCAAGTTCCACGAGACGGTGACCGCGCGTAACAGCGCCGACGCCATGGTTCACTCGACCCGTTCAACCCTGAAAGAAATGGGTGACAAGATCAACGAGAGTGACCGCAACAAGATCGAAGAAGCGATCGAGGGTGTCGAGGCTGCCATGAAGCTCGATGACAAAGACGCTATCGAAGCTGCAACGGGAAGACTGACCGAAGCAGCCCAGGTCATCTACCAGCAGGCCGCAGCCGCAGCCGAAGCAGCTGGCGCCCAGCAGGGATCCGGCTCTTCTGCAGAATCGGCCAGCGACGACGTAGTCGATGCCGAGTTTGAAGAAGTAGACGACAGCAAGGGTAAAAAATAAGTCCTTTATTTAACCCAAAGATGTACCCTAAAACCCCGGCTCCGCCGGGGTTTTTTTATGTTCAGGATTATGTTCAGGATGAACGGTATATCGCGATAGAGCACATGGACAAGGTGAGAGCCGGAACGGCTCGAGAAGGTGGCCTGGGCCATGTGCGGCGCGATTGTGTCAGGTTAGCGCTGCGCATGTGGATGAACGGTACACCGCGGGCGCGGGGACAAGGTGAGAGCGGGAACCGCTCGAGATGGTGGCCTGGGCCATGCAGGAGGTAGAGCAATGCAGGAGCAGTTGCCGAGGAGCGGTGCCTCTCAAGTTAACACGGCGTTGGGTGCAGGGATAAGGCTTCTATACTGATCTGCACCCCGTTGTCTAACCGGTTACTCACATATCAGCGGCTTCGATTCAATGGGGCTTCGTTTGGCCGAACGCCAACCTTGGCCAACGCGCACGACTGAAGGGACAAGGTGAGAGAGGGGACCTCTCGAGAGCGTGGCCTGGGCCTTGCAGGATGTCCGAGTCCAGGGATGGACTCGTTAAAGCGAAGCAGGAAGCCCGAGCCAGGAGCATGACCAAGAGTAGGCGCCTGTAGGTGACTCAGGAGCAGTTGCCGACGAGCGGTGCCTCTCAGGT
>DATCZY010000430.1:0-4676 GCA_036525655.1 Lysobacterales bacterium
CTGCAACTGTGCCTTCATCAACGCTTTTCTATCCTCATCATACCGTTTCCAACGATTGAACGCCGATGCCATCCTGGCAGCTATCTGTGGATTCAGCTTATCGAGCTCAATCACTCGATCAGCATGAAATACGTAACCTGCACCATCTGCGGCGTGAAACCCGGTCGGGTTCAGCATTGAAAACACACCAATAAGGGAACGCACCTTGTTCGGGTTCTGGATGCTGAATGCAGGGTGCTGCATGAGTTCTTTGACCCTGTTGACGGTCTTGGGGCCGGGCTTGATGGCCTGCATCATGAACCATTTATCCATCACAAGGGCATCCGCCTTCCACTTGGATTCAAATTCCGCAAGAGCTGCGCCCGCTTTTGGCGATTCCATCAGGACCAGTCCCTTTATCGCGGCCAGCGTATCGGTCATGTTATCGCTTGACCCGAGTTGAGCAGTCGCCAGTGACTCACCCGAATCCGTTTCGATCAGGTAGGACAGGCAGGTATTTTTGAGCGCCCTGCGGGCCATGGCTTCGGATGATTTTTGATAAGGTTGGCCGTCATTCAGCTCGGTATAACGTTCTGAAAAAAGCCGGTTCAGCTCACTGGCCAAGCCTCTCTTGATAAACTTTCTTGCGGCGTGTATTCCATCGACATCGACCACTTCCATCTGCTCAGCGAGGTAGTCTTCGTCCGGCAGGATCATCGCCTCGGCCAACAACGCCGGATCGGCAACTCGGTCTGAAAGTATGCCGCGAAATGCTTTCAGCAAAGATGCATCCAGCGTCATTTCACGCCCTTGGGCAGAACCTTTGCAAAGCGCCAGGATGGCGCTTTGCGCCATGCGTTGCGCTGCATCCCAGCGCACGAACGCATCGCTGTCATGTGCAATCAGCGTGGCGAGTTGCTGGGGTGAATAATCGTAAAATATCTTGACCGGCGCCGAATAATCCCTGAATAGGGACGGCACCGGCTTTTCCGCTATGTTTACAAAAGTATATTCCTCCTGGGCATTTTCCATTACCAGCAAACGTGTACCTGCCGCGGCGCCCTCCCCGGATTCGAGTTGCACCGGCAACTCTTCGCCTTTGGCGGACAGCAAGCCAACCGCAAACGGTATGACCAGGGCCTGCTTGACCTTTTGATCATGCGTTGGCGGTGTGTGCTGCTTCAATGTCAGCGTGTACTTCTTCGTTGCCTCATCGTAGTGGTCGGATACGTGAACTTGCGGTGTGCCCGACTGGCTGTACCAGCGCCCGAACCGTTCCAGGTTGACACCGTTGGCGTCCGCCATGGCTGCGAGGAAATCATCACAGGTAACGGCCTTGCCATCGTGCCTTTCAAAATACAGCTTCATACCCTTCTGGAAACCGGATTCACCCAACAAGGTGTGGTACATGCGGATAATTGTCGCGCCCTTCTGATAAACCGTTGCGGTATAAAAATTGTTGATCTCGACATAATGGTCGGGGCGTATTGGATGCGACATCGGCCCGTCATCTTCGGGGAATTGCCTGCTTCTCAGGTCACGGATGACCCGGATGCGTTTTACCGCTCTCGATTGCATATCGGCTGAAAACTCTTCATCCCGAAACACGGTGAGGCCTTCCTTAAGGGTCAGTTCGAACCAATCCCTGCAGGTGACGCGGTTGCCGGTCCAGTTGTGAAAATATTCGTGTCCAATGACGCCTTCAATGCCCTGATAATCGGCATCTGTCGCGGTATCCGGTCGTGCCAACACATATTTCGAATTGAAGATATTCAGCGACTTATTTTCCATTGCCCCCATGTTGAAATCATTGGTGGCGACGATATGGTATATATCGAGGTCGTATTCCAGGTTGAACCTTTCCTCATCCCAGCGCATTGCATGGATGAGCGACTGCATCGCGTGCTCACAGCGATCGAGATTTTCCGCTTCTACGTAGATTCTCAGGACGACATCCCGCCCGCTGCGGGTGGTGAAATGGTCCTCGACCAACGCCAGGTCGCCCGCGACCAGCGCAAACAGGTAAGACGGTTTGGGAAAGGGGTCTTCCCAGCGCACCCAGTGACGACCGCCGGATAATTCACCGGCTTCCGCGCGGTTACCGTTTGACAGCAACACCGGAAACTCCGACCGGTCGGCTTCCATTGTGACACGGTAAGTGGTCATCACATCCGGACGGTCCGGGAACCAGGTAATTTTCCGGAAGCCCTGCGCCTCGCACTGGGTTAACAGGAACTCGCCGGAAACATAAAGGCCTTCCAGCGCCGAGTTGCTTGCCGGATGAATCCTGACCTCTGTCTTCAGCACGCTTTTTGACGGCGCATTCACAATGGTCAGAGTTTCACCCGCGATGCTGTAGTCTGACTCACTCAGGGGACGGTCATTGAGCGACATGGACAGCAGTTGCAGATCACGACCATTGAGCACGATGTCCGCAGATGTATTTACCCCGTCCTTTATTTGAAACTGCATCTCGGCCCGCACGGTGGTGGTTTCCCTGCCGATATCGAAGTGAAGATTCAGCTGCGTAACATCCCAAGGGTAAACTGCATAATCCTTGCGATAAATTGACTTGCCAGCTATACCGTCTTTCATAAACCTGTTCCTCTACTCAATTTTCGCTGGTGAAGTGCTTGGGGGGGCCAGTATTATATGCCCATGAGTGATAAATCGGCAGACCAAATCCCTGACATTGCGGACATTTTTTCCGCGAAACAACGTATCAATGGAGATATTCGCACCACACCGGTCCTGTCTGACCCAAAGTTGAATGCAGAGTTGGGCTGTGAACTGTGGCTAAAGTGCGAAAACCTCCAGCATACCGGTGCGTTCAAGTTCCGTGGCGCCAGCAATGCAATTGCCATACTTGATGAGGAAGGCAGAAAGGGCGATGTCGCAACCCACTCCTCGGGGAACCATGGCGCCGCATTGGCACTCGCGGCATCCACACACAACCGTCGCGCATGGGTGGTGATGCCCGAGAATTCCGTCAGGACCAAAATCGAAGCCGTTCGGCGCTATGGTGGTGAAATCGTGTTCTGCGCACCGAACCAGCAGGCCCGGGAAAAAGGCCTGGCGGAACTCGTTGCAAGAGCCTGTATCCCGATTCCACCCTATGATCATGGACACATTATTTGCGGTCAAGGTACTGTTGTTATCGAAATGGCGGAGCAAATCCCAGGACTCGATATCATCGTCTCACCGGTGGGTGGCGGTGGCTTGATCAGCGGAAGTGCAATCGCCGCCAGGGCGCTGATTCCCGGCGTCAGGGTCATTGGAGCGGAACCTGAAGGTGCGGCGGATACTGCCTTGAGCCTGAGCCAGGGTAAAAGGGTAGATCATTTTCCGGTTAATACCATCGCCGACGGTCTGCGGGCGATCGTCGGCGTACTTAATTTTGAAATCATAAGCGACAATGTCGACAAGGTCATTACCGTCAGCGAGGAGGGAATCATTGAGGCCATGGCGCTGGTCTGGCAACGCTTCAGAATGCTGATTGAACCCTCGTCTGCAACCGTCGTTGCCGCAATCCTGGCATCACCCGAAGATTTTTCCGGCCAGCGTGTCGGCGCCATCATCAGTGGCGGTAACGTCGATCTCGAACACCTTCCTTTCAACCCCTGATTACCCGGCTCTAAGTACGCCATGACACAGCAACTCTATTTGTTACGTCATGCCGAAGCGGAGTCATGGAACCCGCTGGGAAATGATTTTTCCAGACCACTCAATCCATTTGGCGCCCAGCACGCCCGACTGGTTTCCGCATGGGCATTTGAAGCACTTGCGTCTCCCGATACGGTTTTATGCTCACCCGCCAAACGCACGCGAGAAACACTCGCGCCTTTTCTTGCACACTGGACGCGATTACTCGAAACCACCGATTATGTCGATTCGATTTATGGCGCATCGTTGACCATGCTTTTGACCCTGGTCGAAGACGCGTTCAGTTACAGCGAACGGCTTTTGATCATCGGGCACAATCCCGGCATCATGAACCTGCTGGCCGGCGTGTTACAACCCGAACAGGCTACCGGTATTCAATCGATGAGCACGGGGACGCTGGCCGTTATCGAATTTGCCGATGGCTTCAAACGGCATGCGCACACGGGTAACCTGCTCCACCTGATCCGCAAGGAAGACCTTTCATTCAATTGAAGACAGGTATACCTGCGCCAACGCGTTCAGACCTGCCTCATCCTCTGCGCCGAAACGGTCGAGAAGGGTGCTGTCTACATCCAGGACCCCGATCAACTCACCCCGCTTGAACAAAGGCACCACGATTTCAGAGCGGGCAGCGGCATCACAGGCAATATGACCATCGAATGTTTCGACGTCTGCAACACGTATGGTTTTCCCGGACTGCGCGGCAGTGCCACAAACACCTTTGCCCATTTCAATACTGACGCAGGCCGGTTTTCCCTGGAAAGGACCAAGCATCAGTGTTTCACCGGACAAAAAATAAAACCCAACCCAACTGATACCAGTCAATTCCTGATAAAGCAGGGCGCTGAGATTTGCCGCATTCGAAATCCGGTTCGAAGTCACGCTCAACAAACCTTCTGCCTGCTGAATCAGCCGTGGCCATGGAAACTGGTCGGAACCTGTCATGATTTTCTGAACACCAGAAGGAAATTATTGGCCGGCATCGCAATTTTATGCTCGAGTGTCATGTCATGGATATTGGCCAGGGATTCGAT
>DATCZY010000431.1:0-2462 GCA_036525655.1 Lysobacterales bacterium
AACACGTCATTTACATGGTGCTCGGGACCGATGTACGGCATATCAAGCTGGATGATGTCCTGGCCGAGATCGAGGCTCAAACGGAAGCCTAGCAAAGGTGCTTCGATTTACAGGGCCGGGAACGTTGCAGTTCCCGGCCCGGTTTAACTATCAGGAATCCAGTTCAGGTATTTTGTCAACCCGTTGCCTGCGATGCTCTGCGAGCCTGGCCGCCCGCTCCGAGGCCATGGTTTCGAGTTCCGCGCGCTGTTCATCTGTCAGTTGGGCATAGACTTTTGACATTGCCCGGGTGGTGATACCTCTTGAACGGAAATCAGGCGCGTGAATATGGGAAAGCCGTTACATCGCTGATCGATTCAGCGCCGACGATAGCCATCAACAAACGGTCGACTCCAAGCGCAACCCCCGCGCATTCTGGTAATCCGTATTCAAGTGCTGCGACCAGGTTCTGATCTGTTTTACATACCGTCTGCCCGCGTTTTTCACGCTCACGGTTGTCGTCATCAAAGCGGCGTCGCTGTTCGTTGGCATCCGTCAATTCCTGGTAACCGTTGGCGAGCTCGGTGCGCCCGAGGTAGAGCTCAAAGCGTTCGGCAACCGGCGGGCTGTCCTGCCGGATTTTGGCCAGGGCTGCCTGCCCGGCAGGAAAATCATGGACAAATGTCAGGGAGCGTTCGGGTAAAGCCGGTTGTATCACCAGGCTGAGCAACAAATCCAGCCACTGTTTGCGGTTCAGTTCGATGTCGTCGATACCGTGTTCCCGGCCCCTGGAACAGAGCGCCTGTTGGTCTGCAACGAATGGATCCAGGTCAACGTAGCGTAAAAAAAGCTGCCTGTAGCTGAGTTTTTGTTGTGGCCATTGATCAAATTTTCCGCGTCCGCAGTGCCTGACAAGGTCGGCAACTTCATCCATCAGGCGGTGGTAACCGAAACCGGTCCGGTACCACTCGAGCATGGTGAATTCAGGATTATGCGAGCGGCCCGATTCGCCGGACCGGAACACACGGCCCAACTCAAAAACATCACCGCTACCGGCGGCCAGCAGGCGTTTGAGTGCAAACTCGGGGGAGGTGCGTAAATAACCACCGCTGTCGGTCCTGATTGACTGGATTTCCGGATCCGTGTTACCCGCCATCGATATCAACGGGGTTTCGACCTCCATAACACTGCGCTCGGAAAAATAACCCCGAATATCCTGCAGCAGGCAGGCGCGTGCCCGTAGTCGATCGGGAGATGCCGTTGGGCGCCAGCTTTCAGGTTGGCTCATCGGCTGTGTATTTGATTTTCAACTGCAGACCGATCATTTGCAGAACCTGCACTTCATATTCCAGATCGGCGACGGTAAGCGGGTGTTTTTCCATCCAGTCAGCTGATAAGAGCAGCTGAATTTCGTTTTCCTCGAGAGTGATGCCGATAGTTGGAATGGCACCATCTTCGCGGGTCCTGCAGAAAACCCAGGCCAGGCGCATGCATACCAGGGTCGAGGACAAGGGCCTGTGTAATCGCGTTGGAAGCCGGTCGACATAATCCGATGGTATGTCACGCCGTTGGAAGCCGACCAGTGTGGCCAGGAAAAGCTGCTCCTGGCGCGAGAACCCTGACAGGTCCGAAGCTTCCACCAGATAGGCGGAATGCTTCTGGTAACTTCCATGGGACAGACCCAGGCCGATTTCATGTAGCTCGGCGGCCCAGTTCAGCATTCTCCTGTGTGCTTCTTTGAGTTCGTTGTGAGGGGCGATTTGGTCGAACAGGTCCAGTGCAGTTCTGCGCACACGCTGCACCTGGGCCATATCGACCGCAAAACGGGTCATGAGCGCCTTGACGGCCTTGTCTCTCGGGTCGCGCTTTTCAAGCCGGCCCAGTTGGTCCTGCAACAGGCCTTCGCGCAACGCATAGGGCGAGACGTCCAGCTGTTTGATATCCAGTGCCTCAAAGCACGCGAGCAGGATGGCGAGACCACCAATGAATACCGGTTGGCGGTTTTCATTGAGGCCATCGATCTGAATATCCGCAATGGTTTTGAACGACAGTACCTTTTGTTTTAATTTTTCCAGTGCCCCCGGTGTAATCCCCCTCTTGGTCCAGCCGTGTGCCTCACAGATCGCGGCGGTGGTGAGGATCGTTCCCGAGGATCCGATGGCGACTTTCCAACCCACTTTACGATAGGCGGTTTGCAGTTCCTGCATTTCGCTCGCCACCGCACGTTGGGCCTTCTTGAGAGCTTTTTCGGTGATGATGCAGTCCGCAAAAAAGCGGGTTGTCACCGACACGCAACCAAACTGCAAACTCTCCATCTCCAACGGGTCGAAGTCATCGCCGATAATCAGTTCGGTGCTGCCTCCGCCAATATCAATGACCAGTTGCTTTTTCCGATGGCCGGCGACCCACTGGGTGACGCCGAGGTAAATCAGGCGTGCTTCCTCGCGGCCGGGAATGATATCTACCGGGCATTCCAGCACCTG
>DATCZY010000432.1:0-19799 GCA_036525655.1 Lysobacterales bacterium
TGCTCCATGATCTGTTGCTTTTCGGTCGGTTTCAGACGTCCGTGGATCAGGCCGATATTCAGTCCATGCAGGTCAGTCTGCAAACGCCGGGCGACATCCTCGGCGGCCTGCGCTTCGATTACATCCGATTCTTCGATCAGCGTGCAAACCCAGTAAGCCTGTTGTTTGCCCGCGCAGGCGTTGGCGACACGTTGAATAATCTCTCCACGGCGTTCATTGGACATGACGACGGTGGTGACCGGCTTCCTGCCAGGCGGTAACTCATCGATGACGGACACATCCATGCCGGCATAGGCGGTCATGGCAAGCGTTCGCGGGATAGGCGTTGCCGTCATGATCAACTGGTGGGCCTGTTGACCACTGCTGCCGCCTTTTTCCAACAGGCTCATACGCTGACCAACGCCGAAACGGTGCTGCTCGTCGACGATAACCAGGCCGAGTCGATTGAATTCAACCCCTTTTTGCATCAATGCGTGGGTGCCGATGACAAGCTCTGCGCCCGCGCTTATTCTCTGTAAGGCCTCGGTCCGCTTCTTACCGGTGACTTTCCCGCTCAGCCAGACCGGGCTGATCCCCAATGGCTCCAGCCAGGCGCTGAAAACCCGGTAGTGTTGTTCGGCCAGCAGCTCCGTGGGCGCGGTGATCGCCGCCTGGTATCGGTTGTCTGCCGCCCGCAATGCGGCCAGTGCCGCGATGACGGTTTTACCAGAACCCACATCACCATGCACCAGCCTCAGCATCGGGCGGTTTTGCTGCAGGTCTTCATGGATTTCCATGGCAACCCGCTGCTGAGCCCCGGTTAACTTAAACGGCAGGTTTTGCATGAAGTCGGATTCGGCAGCACCCCGGATAGGCATGGCGGGTGCTTTGCGGGTCCGTTGTAAACGATGCAGCTTCTGCATGCTCAGGTTGTGGGCGAGCAATTCTTCGAGGGCCAGGCGCTTTTGCGTCGGGTGATCGCGTTGGATCAGGGCTGTCACATCGGCATCGGGTGGTGGCCGGTGGATATAATCCAGTGCGTCGACCAGGGGCAGTAACTTGAGCTGAACGAGGAGTGATTCGGGCAGCAGTTCTTCGAGTTCCAGGCGGCCCCTGCGCATCAGGGCGAGCGCCTGGTCCGTCATTTTTATCCAGTTTTTCTGGCCGAGGCCCTCCGAACTGGGGTATACCGGTGTTAAACGGTCTGCGACCGCTTCATCACCCAGCCCGCTAAGGCGATGGTAGGTTGGATGCACCATTTCCAAACCCTGGTAGCCGGCCCTGACCTCGCCGAAACAACGCAGTTGGGCGCCGCTGGACAGTTGTTGCCTCTGGTAGTGATGAAAGTGGAAGAAGCGCAATGTGATACGCCCGGTTCCATCAAAAAGCACCACCACCAGCATCGGTCGGCGTCCGCGAACGATGGCGGCGTGTTCGACCCTGCCTTCGATCAATACGCGCTGGCCGGGTGTGCAACTGCCGATCGGGTGGATACGTGTCCGGTCTTCATAGCGGATTGGCAGGTGAAACAGCAGGTCTGTCACCTGGCTGATGCCAAGCGCATTCAGCTTCTCGACAAGTTTCGGTCCTACGCCTTGCAGGTCCGTCAGTGCCATGGACCCGGTGGGAATCAAGTTCCCAGGATGGCATCCATTTCGACGTTAACGCCCTTAGGCAGCGCAGCGACCTGGACGGCGGCGCGTGCGGGATAAGGCGCGGTGAAATACTGACCCATGATGGCGTTGACCTGCGGGAAATCACCCATGTCGGTTAAAAAGACGGTCAGCTTGACGATGTCGTCGAGCGATCCGCCCGCCGCTGCACAGACCGCCGACAGGTTATCGAATACCCGGGCGATCTGGGCTTCGATGCCGCCCGCTACGACTTCCATGCTCACCGGGTCGAGCGGAATCTGCCCGGAAAGAAACACCAGGCCCTGGTGTCTGACGGCTTGTGAATAGGTGCCGATGGCCTGGGGCGCATTGTCGGTACTGATGATGGTTTTGCTCATTTCAATTGCTCCTGCCACGCGGTTGCTCAGGCATTGATTCGGCTGACGCGGATCACGTTGCGGTTGCGTCTCAGGCGCCGCATGACGTGCGCCATGTGGTCACGGTCTTTTACACTGATAATAAATAACAATTTGGCCAGCTCGCGGTTCGCTTCGGGTTGCTCGATCTTTTCGATGTTGCTGCCGGCTTCGCCAATGCTGCTGGAGATGTTGGCCAATACACCCGGTATGTTTTTGGCCAGGATATGCAGGGCCACCTCGTACGTTCCGCGCCGGATGGGCGCCCAGGTCACGTCGATGCAGTGGTCCGGGTGTTTGCGGAACTCTCTGACGTTGCGGCATGTGACACGGTGGACCACCACGCCCTTGCCGGCGGACAGGAAACCCATGATATTGTCGCCCGGCACCGGGCGGCAGCAGGCCGCAAACGTCACCGCGCTGCCTTCGGAGCCCGCGATCGAAAGCGCTTCGGTGTGTTCGCCGGCGCCGATCTCAGTGCTCACTTCGGGCGCCAGCTTGGCGGCCACCACGCTCGATAACAGGTTGCCCAGCGCCAACTCCGTTAGCAGGTCTTCCTGGCGTTCAAACTTGTTGTCTTTCAGGTACTGGTCCATGCGTTTTGCGGGAACCTTGTCGAGGTCCGAGCCGCGCGTGTTGAGTGCGGTTTCCAGCAGGCGCAGGCCAAGCGCCACGGTATCCGCCTGCTCGAGGCTCTTGATGTACTGCCTGATAGCCGCACGCGCCCTTGCGGTGTTTACAAAATCTAGCCACTCGGGGATGGGGTGGGCATTATCGTCGGTGATGACCTTGATCGTCTGACCGTTTTCCAACCGTGTCGATAATGGCACCTCAACCTTGTCAATCAATATGCTGCGGGTATGGTTGCCGACGCCCGTATGGATGGCATAGGCGAAGTCGAGCGCGGTCGCGCTACGGCGCAGGTCAATGATCTTCCCCTTTGGTGTAAACACGAAGATCTGATCGGGGAATAGATCCGATTTTGCACCGTCGAGAAACTCCAGCGAATCGGTGCTGTGCCTTTGTACTTCAACCAGTTGCATCAGCCATTCACGCGCACGGACCTGGGCGGTGCCCGACGATGTTTCGCCGCTCTTGTACTGCCAGTGGGCGGCGGCGCCTTCCTCCGCCAGCACATCCATCTCCCGGGTGCGAATCTGGATCTCAACGGGAAGGTTGAACGGACTGTTGAGTATCGTGTGCAAGGACTGGTAGCCATTGGCTTTTGGCAGGGCAATATAATCTTTAAACCTGCCTGGCTTGGGGCGGTAGAGCGCGTGCACGGCCCCAAGGGCAAGGTAACAATGCTGTTCCGATTGCGTGATGATGCGGAAGGCGTAGACGTCGTTCACTTCTGAAAACGACAGGTCTTTGGCCTGCATTTTCCGGTAAATGCTGTACGGTGTTTTTTCCCTGCCCTTGATGTCGCAGGGGATACCCGCCTCGCTCATCTTCCTCTTCAGCGCCTTGTGGATATCCGCGATGATCTCGCTGCGGTCACCGGTGACCGAGCTGATGTGTTCCGCGATGGTGCGATGCCGCCAGGGGTAGAGGTTGGCAAAACCCAGGTCCTGCAATTCTGACTTGATGCTGTTCATACCCAGCCGGTCGGCGATGGGCGCGTATATGTCCAGGGTTTCGCGTGCGATTCTGCGGCGCGCTTGCGAATCCATCGAGCCCAGGGTGCGCATGTTGTGCAACCTGTCTGCGAGCTTGATGAAGATGACCCGGAGGTCGCGTGACATGGCCAGCATCAGCTTGCGGAAGCTTTCCGCATCGGCCTCGTGGCGCGTGCGGAATTTCATTTTGTCCAACTTGGTCACACCGTCTACGAGATCGGCGATCTCTTCGCCAAAGCGCGATTCGATTTCCTGCCGGGTCAGCACGGTGTCTTCGATTGTATCGTGCAGGATGGCAGCGGCGACACTGCCGTAGTCCATGCGCATATTGGCCAATATGCGTGCTACGGCGACGGGGTGGAGGATGTAGGGCTCGCCGGTCTTGCGGGTCTGGCCCAGGTGTGCGTGCGCGCCGGTTTCGAAAGCGCGGAGAATAATGGCGACCTTTTCCGGTTCCAGATAGGTATTGAGAAGGTCCCTCAGATCAAGAACCGGCTCCGGTAAGTTCGTAAGGGTCGCCAGCATGAAAGACTCCGTCAGAGGTCTAGGTCGTCCTCCGTCGAACGCATATCAAATACCTCGGCGGCTTCGATTCTGGCCTGCAGTACATCTACGCCTTCCGGGTCGATAAGACCTGCGGCAATCTCGCGCAGCGCGATCACGGTGGGTTTATCGTTTTCTTCAGGAACCAGCGGTTCAGCGCCATGGCCTATCTGGCGCGCGCGTTTGGTCGCTGTTAAAACCAGTTGAAAGCGGTTATCGATGTTCTCAAGGCAGTCTTCTACGGTAATTCGTGCCATTTCTAATCCTGTATGTGTGTAAGACGGAACCGTGAATTTTATCTTCTTCCGAGCTGCTGTGCCAGAAGTTGGTGATTTTTATTTACTTTATGTGGTCGTTGATGACGGTGATCTTTGATGATTGCGATCAGTTCTTCAAGTGCCTTATCGAAATTATCGTTCACAACCAGGTAATCGAATTCGGCCCAGTGCGATATTTCCGCCTGTGCGTCGCGCATCCTGCGCTGTATTACCGCTGAACTATCCTGGCCCCGGCCGGTTAATCTTTTGCGTAAGGTCTCGAGCGAAGGGGGAATGATGAAAATCAGGCAGCAATCCGGGAAAGCCATCCGTACCTGGCGCGCTCCCTGCCAGTCGATCTCGAGTATCACGTCCTGACCCTGCTCAAGTTGTAAGGCCACGGCGTTGCGGTTGGTTCCGTAATAGTGGTCAAACACCCTGGCGTGTTCCAGGAAATCACCGCTATCGACCATCCGTTCAAATTCCGCCTCCGAAACGAAATGATAATGTTGTCCGTCTATCTCGCCCGGTCTCGCCGGACGGGTGGTGTGTGAAATGGACAGAACCAGGCGCGGGTCATGCTTCAGCAAAGCGTTTACCAGGCTTGTTTTCCCGCCGCCGGATGGTGCGGCAATGATGAAAAGACTACCGCGCTTGGATTTGTTATTCGACATTCTGTACCTGTTCGCGCATCTGCTCTATCAGAACTTTGAGATCCACGGAGGCCTGAGTCGTGCGCTGGTCAATCGATTTTGAACTGAGTGTGTTTGATTCGCGATTGAATTCCTGCATCAGAAAATCCAGCCGGCGGCCAACCGGTTCCGACAGTTCCAACACGCGGTAAACCTCTTCGACATGTGCATCGAGCCTGTCCAGTTCTTCGTCAACGTCGATTTTCTGCGAAAGTATCACCACTTCCTGTTCGACCCGTCCGGGATCGAGGGACTGCGAAAGATCGGCTACCCGCTCGAGCATTTTTTGCTTCAGCCCGGCACGTATTTCCGGCAGCCACGAGCGGATGTTGGCAGTTAATGCCGCAACGCCCCCGAGTCGCTCGCGGATGGCTATGGCCATTTGCTCGCCTTCGCGTCTGCGGCATGCCTGCAATTCCTGTGCGGTCTGGATCAGCAACTCCATGGCGGCCGCTTGCAACGGGGCCGGGTCGGGTCGCTTTTCCTCGATCAGTCCGGGCCACTTGATCATCCTGCTGATATCCACCTGCTGCTCGATTCCTGCCAACTTCGCTAACTCCTCGTGTACCACGAGCAGTTCCCTGGCCAGTCCAAGATTGAGCTCCAACCGGCTGCTGATAGCGCCCGGTTCTGTAACGAGCCGCAAGGTTGCTTCAATTTTTCCGCGACTCAAGTATTGTCCGAGACAAGTCCTGATGTCTGATTCCAGTGGACGAAATTCCTCCGGCAGACGTAAGCCAAAATCCAGGTAGCGGTGATTGACAGAACGCATTTCCCAGCTCAAGCGGCCAAATTCGTATTGGCGTTCAAGCCGGGCAAAACCGGTCATGCTTCTAATCATTGCTTTTTCCACATTGCAGACAGTGGCACAATGTTAACGGTTAGCCGTCAAGTAGGCTATCCGAGAATAGCAACCTTCGTAATTTACCCCATTTTTTAAACACCAGATAAACAGGATCAATCGATGAGACCCAGCGGAAGAAAAGCAGATGAGTTACGCCCGGTGAGCATTACGCGCAATTACACCTGTCATGCAGAAGGCTCGGTTTTAATCGCCTGCGGAGATACCCGGGTTTTGTGTACCGCATCGGTCGAAAGCAAGGTGCCCGCTTTTTTGCGCGGCAGTGGTGAGGGCTGGGTGACTGCTGAATACGGCATGTTGCCGAGATCGACAGGCTCGAGAATGCGTCGTGAAGCTTCTTCAGGCCAACAGGGCGGGCGAACCATGGAAATCCAGCGGTTGATTGGCCGGTCATTACGCGCGGTCGTCGATCGTGTTGCCCTGGGTGAGCATACGATCACGCTGGATTGCGATGTGTTGCAGGCTGACGGCGGCACACGCACCGCGGCCATCACCGGCGCATATGTTGCGATGGTCGACGCCTGCAGGTGGATGCTCGCCAACAAAAAGATAAAAAAAGACCCCGTTCATGGCCAGGTGGCCGCAGTCTCGGTGGGGATTTTTAACAGTACACCCGTGCTTGATCTCGACTATCCGGAAGATTCCCGTGCGGAAACAGATATGAATGTCGTCATGAATGACGGCGGCGGGTTTATCGAATTACAGGGTACAGCCGAGGGTCATGCCTTTCGTAAAGACGAGCTGGATCAACTGATTGCACTGGCGGAAAAGGGTATAAGGGAACTGATGGAAATGCAGTCCGCCGCATTGGCAAGCTGAGTTTTGGGCTTTAGTAAAGTGATGGACCGGGAATACGTTCTGGCCAGCGGCAACCGGGGAAAGCTGCGTGAACTGACCGCCTTGCTCACGCCGCTGGGTTTTGTCGTCCGCCCGCAAAGCGACTGGCAGGTGCCGGAGGCGGAAGAGACCGCCAGCACGTTTATCGAGAACGCATTGATCAAAGCGCGGCAGGCCGCGAGGTTTACTGGTTTGCCCAGCATTGCAGACGACTCCGGGTTGGTGGTTCCGGCGCTAAACGGAGAGCCCGGCATCTATTCCGCCCGTTATGCCGGGGCCGACGCTGATGATGAGGCCAATAAACGCAAGCTGCTCGCCGAGCTATCGGGCAAACGGGCCTCTGACCGCCATGCCTATTTCATTTGCGCCATGGTTTTGGTGCAGTCGGTCGATGATCCCGCACCGCTGTTGGCAATCGGCCGCTGGCACGGGTATATCCTCGAATCCCCGCGGGGACATGGTGGCTTCGGTTATGACCCTTTGTTCGGTATTGCAAATTCCATGGCCGGCGGCAGGCGCTTTTCGGCAGCTGAACTAAGCCCTGCTGACAAGGGGCGGGTGAGTCATCGCGGGCAGGCATTGAGGGAGTTGGTCAGGCAAATACGTGAGCGGGATGCAGCCCTTACTGCGTAACCCGCCTTTGAGCCTGTACGTGCACATGCCCTGGTGTGTGCGCAAATGCCCCTATTGCGATTTCAACTCGCATGCCGTGACCGGCAAGTTGCCCGCGGACAAATATATCCAGGCCCTGGTGGCGGATCTTGAACAGGAACTGCACCTGACCTGGGGGCGTCCGGTGCAGAGTATCTATTTTGGCGGCGGCACACCGAGCCTGTTTTCAGCTGAGCAGATAGCGGTGTTTCTGTCGGCCACCAGGGCGCGTCTGAATTTGCGGCCCGATGTGGAAGTCACCCTGGAAGCTAACCCGGGAACCATCGAACACGATAGTTTCCCTGCCTATGCCCAGGCTGGAATCAACCGGGTTTCCCTCGGTGTGCAAAGTTTTGATGACAGGCTGCTGAAGTCAATCGGCCGTATTCACGGGCGCCGGGAGATCGAGCAGAGCTTGCAGTCTTTGGAGGCGGCCGGAATTTCCAATTTCAATATCGACCTGATGTTCGCCCTGCCCGGTCAGGGCGCAGCCCGGTCACGGCGCGATATTGAACTGGCCATCAGCGCGGGCGCTGCACATATTTCTTTTTACCAGTTAACGATTGAGCCGAACACCGCTTTTGCAGCACAACCACCGCGGTTGCCTGATCATGACAGGGCCTGGGATATGCAGCAGGCCGGTGTGGAGATGCTGGAGGCGAATGGTTTCAGTCAATACGAGATTTCCGCCTTTGCGCAAACAGGGAAACAAAGCCGGCACAATGTGAACTACTGGCGCTATGGTGATTTTTTGGCGGTTGGTGCAGGTGCTCATGGAAAAATCACGACACCGGCTGATGGCCGCGTGCAGCGCTATGCCAAGCACCGCCATCCCAAGCGCTATTTGCAGGGGTTGGAAAGCGGAGACTGGCGTGCTGAGACGCGTGTGTTGAGTGACGATGAACTCGTTTTCGATTTCTTTCTCAACCAGTTAAGGCTAAAAAAGGGGGTGAATATCGATGATTTCAGCGCGCGTACCGGTTTGCCCTGGGAGAGCGTTGAATCACGTGTCCGGTTGGCCATTGACAAAGGTCTGCTGGAAAGTCGAAATGGACATGTCGCACACACCGCGCTGGGGTGGAGGTTTGTGAATGATATCCAGCAGATGTTCCTTCCTTGAACAGTTTATAAAATGCTGTTGCATTGCTTGACGCACGTCGTTAAACTAGCCGGCTCTTTAGGCCTATTGAATATCGGAAACTGTCATGAAAGCTGACACACATCCAGAATATCGTGAAGTGGTTTTTCAGGATCTAGCATCAGATTTTGCATTCCTGACCCGCTCCACCATAAACAGCAAAGAAACCATCAAATGGGAAGATGGCAATGAGTATCCACTGGTCAAAGTGGAAGTCTCAAGCGCCTCTCACCCGTTTTATACCGGCAAGCACAAGTTGATGGATACCGGCGGTCGTGTAGACCGTTTCAAACGCCGCTACCAAAAGTAATATCGGTAAGTTAGCTAAAAGGCCCGGAACGGTTTTTCCATTCCGGGCCTTTTGTTGTCTGCGCGATTCGAAAAGTTCGAAAAATCCAAAAAAAATTGTGAGATAATATCGGGTCAATTATTTCGAGGAATCTCTGCGATCCTTAATAAGTAAAACCACCAATTCACAAGGAGCCTACAATGTCCGATAGCCGCGTGATCATCACAGACGAGAGTACTGGCAAAAGCCTCGAATTACCTGTCCTGTCAGGTACGGAAGGCGAGCCAACTCTGAGTATCAAGGCATTGCCTTCGACATTGGGTTACTTTACTTATGATCCGGGTTTTACGGCCACCGCAAGTTGTACCAGCAAGATCACATTTATCGACGGTGGCAAAGGCATATTGCGTTACCGCGGTTATCCAATTGAGCAACTGGCCGAGAAAAGTACTTTCCTGGAAGTTGCCTACCTGTTGTTGTCGGGTGAGTTACCCACCACCGGTGAATTCGAGGAATTCGAAAAGGACATCAGGTACCACACGATGATCCATGAAAGGCTGAACACTTTTATCAGCGGCTTTCACTATGACGCGCATCCGATGGCCATGATGGCCGGTGTTGTTGGCTCCCTGGCTGCCTTTTATCATGACAAACTGGACATGAAAAACCCGGATCACCGCTTGTTGGCGGCAAAACGTATGATTGCCAAGATGCCAACCATCGCTGCGGCCTGTTACCGTCACCACATGGGGTGGCCGACCGCTTATCCGAAGAACTCTCTGAATTACACGGAGCGTTTTCTTGACATGATGTTCTCGGTACCCGCCGAAGCCTACAAGGTCAGTGCGGTCGCCGCCAAGGCATTCGATCTGCTGTTCATATTGCACGCCGATCATGAACAGAATGCGAGCACTTCAACCGTCAGGCTGGTCGGTTCGACAGGTGCCAATCCGTATGCCAGTGTGGCCGCAGGTATATCTGCGCTGTGGGGTCCTGCTCACGGTGGCGCGAATGAAGCGGTCTTGAATATGCTCGATAAAATCGGAGATGTTTCGAGGGTGGGCATGTTTATCGACAAGGCCAAAGACAAAGACGACCCGTTCAGGTTAATGGGTTTTGGTCACCGGGTTTATAAGAATTTTGATCCGCGGGCAACCATCATCCGCAAGGCCGCCTACGAGGTTTTGGAAGAATTGGGCAGCAAGGATCCATTGTTATCACTGGCAATGGAACTCGAGCGTATTGCGCTGGAAGATGAGTACTTTATAGAAAAGAAACTCTATCCAAATGTCGACTTCTACTCCGGCATCATTTACAAGGCACTTGGCATTCCGACGAGCATGTTTACCGTCATGTTCGCTATCGCCAGGACCGTTGGCTGGGTTTCCCAGTGGCTGGAACAGGAAGAGGTCGGCACACCCATCGGCCGTCCGCGGCAAATCTATGCCGGCCCGGCTGCACGGGACTACGTACCGGTCAGTTCGCGCTGAGATTTAACTAAACAGCGGCCAGAAGGGACTCCACCTCAGACATGGGCGCCCGCTTTTGCGGGCGTCCATCTATCGGGCTGGGTGGCGCCTGGCGTAAATCAATACAGCTGAACAGGGTCAGTTCGACTTCGATATCCTCGGCATTCGTAACCACCAACTGCACCTGGCGGTAGCTGCCGTCATGCCAACGGATTTTTCGTTGCTCATTACGAAAAACCAGTCCTTTATCGAGCAAGTGAATGACCACTGCGTCGGGCGGGTCATTGAAGACGTGCAGTGAAACCCGCGCGTATTCGTCCGCGGTGCCTTCGAGTACGGGGCCGACCAGGCGAGGGCAGAATGTTTCAAGTGAACGCATCACGTTCAAGGCAACCTCCCGCATTTTTTGCAGGTGGTGTATATGCTGTGGACCGCCGTAAAACTCCTGGTAAGCACGCAAGGCGCTGACAACTTCCGCGTTGCTGGGCATGTTTGTTCGGAGGTTAAACCCCAGCCTTTCCGCTGCTTTCAGCTTGGCCACCCGGAAGTTGAACTGTGACTGAGTGGACATGATGCGCGCAGCTTCGGCAGCGATCGCGCGGCGGATCTGGCTGGTTTTTCTGATGTTATGAGCGGGAAACTTATCAGAAACTGTCGTATGGATTCTCTTCCTTAACGGCATCGGATTGATCTCCTTCTTTTCTATCTTCCATTGGTGGAAGACTTCCCATGTCAAATACTTCCACGATCGCATTCCGGTTATCAATTCTGGCCAGCAGACCCGTATCCGGATCGATGCGCGCCTGGGTTATCCCTTCCGGTATTTCAGGCGCCTTGTCAGCAACACCCTGTAATGCCACCCGCATGTAGTCAACCCAGATTGGCAACGCCGCTTTGCCACCAACCTCGTCGCGTCCCAAAGGCTCGTGGCTATCGAAGCCCACCCAGACCGAAGTAACGACCTCATCGTTGTAACCTGAAAACCATGCATCGCGTTGTTCATTGGTGGTGCCTGTTTTGCCCGCGAGATCGTTGCGTCCCAATTCCATGGCTTTTTTACCGGTACCGCGCCGGACCACGTCCATCATCATGGAGCGAATCAGGTAGGCATTTTGCTCGCTGATGACGCGCGGAGCGGGTGTCGGGTTTGCCAGCATGTTTTCCACCTGTGTTATTTCCTGTTCGGTGACCAGCAGGTTCTCTTCGGTTTCAAGTTGCAATGGCCTGAAGCTTGGCTTTACCTTTTCAACAGTTTCAATTTGTTCAACGGTGACGCCTTGTTCGGGTTCGCAGTCCCTGCAAACAACCTGGGGACTCGTTGCGAACACCACGTTGCCCCTGGCATCAACGATACGGTCTATGAAGTAGGGGTCGATCAGGTAGCCGCCATTGGCAAACACGGCAAATCCCCTGGCGATGCTAATCGGTACAAGCGAAGCGCTACCGAGGGCCATCGACAAATTGCCCGGCAACTCTGCGGGTTCGAACCCGAAAGAACTGATGTAATCGGTCGCATAGGGAATGCCGATTTCTCTCAAAAGCCTGATTGACACGAGGTTACGGGAATTAACCATGGCTTCACGCAGTCGTGTCGGACCGAAAAACTTCTCGCTGTAATTTTGTGGCTTCCAGTCCCTTTCAAGCTCCGCATCACTGAAAACGATAGGCGCATCGTTGACAATGCTGGCGGGGGTTTTACCCTTGGCCAGTGCGGCCGAATAGATAAATGGTTTAAACCCTGAACCGGGCTGGCGGCGACTCTGAACAACGCGGTTAAATTTACTGCGTGTGTAATCGTATCCGCCAACCAGCGCCTTGATAGAGCCGTCATGGGGGCTCAAAGAAATCAGCAAGGCCTCCGGTTCCGGCAATTGTGCCAATTCACGCCGGCCACCATCACGCAAGCGGGTGCGAATGATGTCGCCGTTCTGGAGCACATCCCCTACGCTTTTGGGTTCGAAGCCCACGCGATCGCGGCTGATGAATTTTCTGGCCCACTGCATATCGGGTAACGTCAGTGCGATAGTCTGACCATCCACCTGGTAAATCAGTGCGATTTCTTCGTCAACCTCGATTACCAGTCCCGGTAACAGGCCGGCTACCGGTTTATAGGGCCGAAGAATTTCTTCCCAGGCCTCGGTTGTCTTGTTCTCTGTGAGGTCAAAATGTGCTTCCGGTCCGCGGTACCCGTGTCTATGGTCGTATTCTTCAAGCCCGTCTATGACCGCTTGATTTGCAGTGCTTTGAAAACCCGAGTTAATGGTGGTGTATACCTCGTAACCGCCGGTATAGGCGGACTCACCAAACCTCTCCAGCATTTCCTTTCGAACCATTTCAGCCAGGTAGGGGGCTGAAACTTCAGTTGTGGCCCCGTGATAAAAGGCGGTGTTGCGCTCGCTTTTCGCCGCTTCATATTCATCATCATCGATAAAATTCAGCTCCAGCATACGGCCGAGCACGTAGTCCCTGCGGTTCATGGCGCGCTCAGGGGAGGTGATCGGGTTGATCCTGGAAGGGGCCTTCGGAAGCGCTGCGAGCATGGCGCACTGGGCCAGGCTCAGCTCACCTACGGATTTACCGTAATATACGTCGGCAGCCGCGCCCACGCCGTAAGCCCGGTGACCGAGAAGAATTTTATTCAGATACAGTTCGAGGATTTCATCCTTGGACAACTCGCGTTCAATTTTCAGCGCGAGAAATATTTCTTTGATCTTGCGGGTGAAGGTTTTTTCAAGCGTGAGAAAAAAGTTGCGAGCCAGTTGCTGGGTGATCGTGCTTCCGCCGACCGACTTCTCGCCCGTTGTCATCAGCGTCCAGACCGCTCGTGAAATCCCTTGGTAATCTACCCCCGGATGCGTCCGGAAACGGGCATCCTCACCAGCGATGAAAGCGTTTGTAAGGTAGACAGGCATTTCTTCGATCTGGACCGGTATTCGACGCTTTTCTCCGAAAACGCTTATTAATTTGCCGTCCGAAGTGTAAACTCTTAACGGAACCTGGAGTTGTACGTCACGTAGCGTTTCAACGTCTGGAAGGTCTTTCGAAACAATGAGATAAGTAACTAAAAGCGTAGTCAGACCCAGCACTAATGCGACAAGCAGAACGCGAAAAATTGAATGAAGTGCTTTTTTCAAATCTGTATCCTGCTATGCTTAGCCTAACAAAATGGAATTTTAGTTTATATAACCTTCTTCGGATAGCGGAAGAAGGGGCAGAAAATGATACGTGGCATCGGACAAGGAAGTTACCGGTTATGACGAGTGTTGACAACTCACCATGCCAGTCGTTCCCTACTGTTTGTTCTTAAACAGGCTTTTTCCAGTGCGCGATTAATTTATACATAACAAATGCCATAAGTTATTTGAGTATTTGTGAGTTTTCTGTTAAAAACTGCTATAAGAAGTCTCACTAAACCATTGGCACGGATAAGGAATGGGGGAGTCTTGAAACTGTTTGGAAAAAAAACAGATCCAGTTATAGGACTGGATATTGGCTCGACAAGCGTACGATTACTGCAATTGTCCAGTCATGGGTCCGGATACCGGATTGATCACTTTGCTATAGAGCCTCTCGGCGAGGGCGTTGTGGTTGATAAGGCTGTACAGGATGTTGAAGCCATCTCGAATGCCATCACAAGGGCGATCAAGGCTTCAGGCACACGTGCCAAATCCTGCGCCATAGCGGTTTCCGGTTCGGCCGTATTCACCAAGATCATCAGTCTGCCTTCAAATCTTGCCGACGCGGATATTGAAAGCCAGGTGCAAATTGAGGCCAATCAGTACATCCCTTACCCTCTAAATGAGGTCAGCCTTGATTTTGAAGTGCTGGGGCCATCGGCACGTAATGCGGATTTGATTGATATTTTGCTGGCTGCCAGTAAGAGCGAGAATGTTGAAAGCCGGCAGGACGCTATCGATGCTGCAGGCTTGAAAGCGAAAGTTGTCGATGTCGAAGCTTTCGCAATTGCCAATGCTTTCGAACTGATACGCAAACGTGAAGGTGTGAACCGCAACGAGGCCGTCGGTCTGTTTGATATCGGCTATGACCTGACCACGTTACTGGTCATCAAGGGAGGCCAGGTCATCTATACACGTGATCATCCTTTTGGCGGTCACCAGTTGCTGGAAGAAATTCAACGCCGATATGACATGACCGCGGAACAGGCCAGCTTTTTTGAGCGCAATGAAGAAGCGCCGGATGATTTTGAGGAAGAGGTGCTTGAACCATTTCAGCTCAATGTCGTTCATCAGATCAGCCGCGCATTGCAGTTTTATGCCTCCAGCAACGAATACTCAAATATCGGTACCATTTACCTGTCCGGGGGTACAGCATCGCTTAAAGGTCTGGCGCCCATGGTTCAACAGGAACTTGGCATGACAACCCGTATTGCAGACCCTGTGACCGGTATGGAAGTTGCACCGAATGTGGCGGTGACTGCGCTCAAACGCAACGCCAATAACCTGATGATAGCCGTGGGCTTGGCTTTAAGAGGGTTTGACTGATGGCCAGAATTAATTTATTGCCATGGCGGGAAGAAAAACGCAAAGAAAGACAGCGTCAATTTATGTCTTCGATGCTTTTGACCGCCATTCTCGGTGTTGTTCTGGTGTTCTTTACGGGTTTTGTTTTTGACCAGAAAATCTCTAATCAGCAGATCAGGAACCAGTTGGTTCAGAAAGAGATCAAGCTGCTCGAAGTCCGGATCAAAAAGATCGAAGAACTGGAGAGAACCCGGGCACGTCTGATTTCGCGCAAACAGGTTATTGAACGTTTGCAGGCGAGCCGTTCCACGACCGTGGAGTTGCTCGACAAGTTGGCTAAAACCATTCCCGTGGGTGTGACTCTCACCACCGTCCGTCAACAGGGTAATGACCTGGTGCTGGTCGGTAGCAGTCAATCCAATGCAAGGGTATCAGCTTACCTGAGGGAACTGGAAGCCAATGACCTGTTCCTTAATCCCCAACTCGATTATGTGCGTTCGGCGTCTAGACCTGCCACCCCCACCGAACCTTACGAATTCAGTATCAAGGTGAATTTGCGTCCACCCAGGTCGACCGATGAAGAAGGATTCGAAGAACCAGAAAGTCAGGGAGGTGCACAATGATATTTCAAGACCTCAGAGATGCTGACTTCTCGGATCTTGGCAGTGCGCCGGGGTCGGTCCGTTTCACCTTGTTTGCGGTTGCGTTGATTCTGATTCTTGCCGCAGGTTACTTTCTGCTGATAGATGACAAGAAAGTCGAACTGGAGCAATCCCGTCAACAGGAATTGGTGTTATTGGCTGATTTCGAATTCAAGCAGCAAAAAGCCGCAAACCTGGAGGCATACGAGAAGCAACTCGAAGAAATGCAGGAACTGTTGCAAACCATGTTCAGACAATTGCCCAACAAGACAGAAATGGACAAGCTGCTGGTCGATGTTTCGCAGACTGCACTGGCTGCGGGTATCGATGTACAACTATTTGAACCGCAGGCAGAAAGCTTCCAGGACTTCTATGCCGAACGTCCGATCGTGGTCAGAATGATGGGTGACTACCACGAATTCGGGGATTTTGTCAGCGGTGTCGCGGCATTGCCCCGTGTAGTGATTCTGACCATGCATGACATCTCTTTGAAACGCGCGGCAGCAAACCAGAGTATTTATGGCGATTCGGAAGGCCGCTTGATACTCGAGGGCCGCGTCAAGACCTATCGTTACGTCGACGAGGATGAAGTCGCTCAGAGGGCGGCGGAGCAAACGCCATGAAACATATTGGCAAACAGATTAGACAGGTTGCCGTCATGGTCTTGGTGGTCGTGGGGCTGACGGCATGCAGCGAGAGCATGGATGACCTGGAAAAGTACATTGATTCAGTCAAAGCCCGCCCGGCTGATCCGATAGCGCCGATACCGCCGGTTAAAACTTATACACCTTATGTGTATGAAGGGTTGATGGGGCGGGATCCTTTCCGTCAATCGATTTCTGAGGGCAGTGACGATGTGCGTTCCACGAAGGGCACCGGACCGAGACCAGATTTTGGGCGGTCCAAGGAATACCTGGAACGCTACGAACTCGACACCTTGTCGATGGTGGGAACGTTTAGCAAAGGCCAGTCATATTGGGCGCTGGTGCGTGACCCGGAAGGTGTCATACACCGTGTTTCTGTTGGTAACTACATGGGTAAGAACCACGGCAAGGTAGTCGACATAAGTAATACAGAAGTGGATCTTAGTGAACTAATTTCTGATGGCGCGGATGGTTGGCTTGTCAGGGAAGCTTCCATCGCTTTGGGTGAAGGATAAGCCGGTTAGCGCATGGAAAAGCGCGACTTTGAGGGTACAGCCATGCACAGCAAAAAGGATATTAAATTGAAAGGGATACTGACCGGTAGGTGGGGACAGTTTATGGATAGCAGAATAACTGGAGTTCATTTGAGTTTGGCGTTCGCATTGTTGGTTTTACCAGCGTTGTCGGCCTGGGCATCAAGTGATGTGACCGCGGCAAACTACAGCAGCAATGCGGCAGGTGATGTGACTATTACCTTGTCGACCAGTGGTGGTGACCCGAACGTCAGTGTGTTTGCGACGGAAAGCCCGGCGCGGATCATCCTGGATTTGGCAGACACCAACAGTCAGGTTGATGCGAATCCGGTCTCCGTCGGTGTCGGGGCCGTGCAGAAATTCACGACACTGGCTGCCGGAGGGAGAACACGGGTCATGGTGGATCTCTCCAAACTGGTCACCTATGACTACCAGTCCGGCGACGGACAGGTCGTTCTGTCCATATCCGGCAACGGTCAGGGTTCCACCGCACCGCATCATAGTGGCACTGCAAAATATACTGTTGAAAACATTGATTTCCGACGTGGTGAAGATGGCCAAAGCAAGGTGATCATCAGCCTTGATCAAGACAGCTCGAACATTTCAGTCAATTCGCGCGAAGGCGGCCTGTCGGTGGATGTCTTCGATGCGAATCTGCCCGATGCGCTGAATCAGCGGCTCGATGTTGTAGATTTCGCAACGCCGGTACAATTGATCGATTCAGGAAAGCAGGCTGACGCCGTGCGGATTGAACTGGAAATATCCGGTCTTTATGAGCACATGGCCTATCAGTCGGGTAATGACTGGATCATCGAGGTTTCGAAACTCGCTGTAGAAACGATCGATGCGTCCAAGGACATCGTTGAGTTTTATCAGGAGAAGGAATACTCAGGCGCCCGGGTGACTTTTAACTTTCAGGACATCCCGGTACGTTCGGTATTGCAGCTAATCGCCGACGTATCCGACCTCAACATCGTCGTCGCTGACAATGTGGGCGGAAACCTGACCCTCAGGCTCACCAATGTGCCCTGGGACCAGGCGCTGGACATCGTACTGGATGCCCGTAACCTCGATAAACGCGAAAATGGCAATGTGATCTGGATCGCGCCGACCGCGGATATCGCGGCCCGTGAGCAGCAGCTGTTGCAGGCCATCAGGGACAGGAAAGAACTGGAACCTCTGGTTACGTCGCTGATCAGCGTCAGTTATGCAACTGCGGAAGATCTGCAGGCTCTGATCGATTCGGCACGGAGCAATTCGCAGGGTGGGGACGATGCCGGCTTATTGTCCGACCGTGGCTCCATCGCCATCGATGCCAGGACCAACACACTGATGATTACGGACACGCCGGGCCGGGTCGAAGCGATTGAAAAGCTGGTGCGGGATCTCGATCGTCCGGTCAGGCAGGTACAGATCGAATCACGTATCGTGATTGCCAGCAGCGAATTCGCACATGCAATCGGTGTGCGGTTTGGTGTCACCGCTTTGCATAACAAACGGAATATTCTGGCGGTTGCCGCTGACGGCGCCGGTGCTGACCTCGTGAATCCGTGGACCAACCCGAGGGATGATGGACTGCTTGACATCCCGGGTATCCCGGACCGTTACAACGTCAACCTTCCCGTGGCCGATCAAAATGCCGGTTCAATAGGACTTTCATTCCTGGCGGGTAACGTGCTGCTCGATCTCGAACTCACTGCACTTGAAGCAGAGGGTGATGGTGAAATCATATCCACTCCGAGGGTTGTTACCGCGAATCAGTCCGAAGCCTTCATTCAACAGGGTGTGGAAATACCTTACGAACAAGCCGCATCTTCGGGTGCCACGGCGGTTCAGTTCAAGGAAGCCGTACTTGAGTTACGTGCCACTCCACTGATTACACCGGATAACCGTGTTCAGCTTGAGCTTGAGGTCAAGCAGGATTCGGTCGGCGAGATTTACCAGACTGGCCGCGGCGGTTCAGTACCATCGATTGATACGCGTGAACTGAGCACATCCGTGCTGGTGAATAACGGCGAAACGATCGTGCTGGGCGGTATTTTCCAGGATGAACGTGCACGCAAGGCAGACAGGGTTCCTTACCTGAGCAGCATCCCGGTTCTGGGTAACCTGTTCAAACGTCGCTCAAATGAAACCAGGAAACGTGAACTGCTGATATTCGTGACACCAACCATCGTGGAAGAACGTCCCGTTGTGAATTAGGTGCCTGCATAGCAATTGCAAAGAGGCCCGGGCACACCCCGGGCTTTTTTGTATAAGATGGAAAATATGAAACCAGTTTTTTCATTCGAGCGCGGCGACACACCCCTGCTGGTCAGTATTCCACACGCGGGAATCACCGTGCCCGAGTCCATCAGCGCGAACTTGACTGAAGAGGCACGGCAGTTGCCGGATACCGACTGGTTTGTAGAACGCCTCTATGACTGGGTCGTGGACCTGGGCGCGGGTCTGCTGGTTGCCAATTATTCACGTTATGTTATCGACCTGAACAGGCCTCCGGATAACGCCGCACTTTATTCCGGCCCCGGAACCGGCTTGCTTCCGGAGCAATTATTCGATGGCAGTCCTCTGTACAAGGGGGATTCAAAACCCGGAGAGGCTGAACAGGCGCGACGTTTGTTGCAGTTCTGGCAGCCTTACCATGAAAAGCTCGCCACCGAACTTCAGCACATCAAGGCGCGGTTTGGATACGCCGTTCTGCTTGACGCGCACTCGATACGCGGTGAGGTTCCAAGGCTGTTTGAGGGCAGGTTGCCGGACCTGAATCTTGGCAGTAATGCGGGTGCCAGTGCAGATACCGGGTTGATTACCGCAGGTTTCAGGGCGCTAAGCGCAGACCCCGCGTATTCGAGCGTACTCGATGGGCGCTTCAAGGGTGGGTATATCACGCGAAACTACGGCAAACCGCATCAAAACTGCCATGCCCTCCAGTTGGAAATGGCACAATCAGCTTATATGCGTGAACAACCACCTGAATATGATCCAGTCCTGGCAGACCGTGTGCAGGTCGTTTTGCGCGACTTTGTCGGGGTATTACTGGGATGGTCGCCGTCTTGAGGGTTTATTGCAAAACGCTTTTGCAGGATGGTCGATGGCGTGACGGTGTCGTACTGAGCCTTACAGAAGATGGTGTCA
>DATCZY010000433.1:0-2314 GCA_036525655.1 Lysobacterales bacterium
ACCGGCCCGCTACTGGTGCTGGAGCAGGAAAACATCGACACCGATCAGATCATACCCGCGCGCTTTTTAACCGCGACGGATTTTGACGGTATAGGCGAACACCTTTTTGCAGACTGGCGGCTGACGGCAGATGGTCAGCCAAAAACCGGTCACGTTTTGAACGAAGCGCGCGCCCGGCGCAGCCCCATCCTCGTCGCCGGACATAATTTTGGCTGCGGTTCATCCCGCGAACACGCCCCGCATGCGTTGCTGGGTTTTGGTTTCCGGGTCGTGATCAGTTCCCAGATTGCCGATATCTTCAGAAGCAATTCACAGAATGTGGGTCTGTTACCGGTGGTGTTGGAGGCAGACCAACATGCCAGCCTGATGCAGATGGACGGTGAGGAAATCACGGTTGATCTCAAGGAATGCAGGGTGATTGTCAGCACAGCGGACGACGCTGAACAGAGCTGGCCGTTTTCGATAGATCCATTCGCGCGCCATTGCCTGTTGCGTGGTCTGGACCGGTTTGAATTTCTTAACCAGGCGGATGACGCCATCACCGCTTACGAGGCAAGCCGATGAACGTAAAGATAGTGCTTTTGCCCGGAGATGGCATCGGACCCGAGGTCACCGCCGAGGCGGAATTGTTGATCAACGCCGTGGCTGCGGCTTTCGGCGTGAACATCGATCTGCATACGGCTTTGATCGGTGGAGCGGCGATCGACGCAAGCGGCGACCCGCTACCGGATGCGTCGCTGGCGCTCTGCCGTGAGGCCGACGCGGTCATTCTCGGCGCCGTCGGTGGACCCAAGTGGTCCGACCCGGGCGCGAAAGTGCGGCCCGAACAGGGCTTGCTGAAAATACGCAAGGAACTGGGTCTGTTTGCCAACCTGCGCCCGGTTAAACTACACCCCAAGCTGATCGATGCAAGCCCTCTCAAAGCCGAGTATCTGCAGGGTGTAGACCTGATGGTGGTCAGGGAATTGACCGGTGGCAGTTATTTTGGTGAAAAGGTGGAGGGTGAAGATTTTGCCTCCGACACCTGCACTTATTCTCGTGGGGAAGTCGAGCGCGTTGTGAAAATGGCCGGTCAAATTGCCCGGCAGCGCGGCGGCAAGCTGACCATGATCGACAAGGCCAACGTGATGGCCACCTCGCGCTTGTGGCGCCGGGTGACCGAAGAGGTCATGCAGGCGCATTTTCAGGACGTGCCTTACGAGTTCATCCTGGTGGACGCGGCCGCCATGTACCTGATCTCCAACCCCGCCCGTTTCGATGTTATCGTGACCGAGAATATGTTCGGCGACATCCTCACCGACGAGGCATCGATGCTGGCTGGTTCCATGGGCATGCTGCCTTCTGCCTCGCTGGCCGATGGCAAGTTCGGTCTGTACGAGCCCATCCATGGCTCCGCGCCCGATATCGCCGGCAAAGGTATTGCCAATCCGTTCGGTATGCTGGCGTCGGTCGCGATGATGTTTGCCTACAGCCTGGATATGCAAGACGCCGCAGACCAGGTTGATCAAGCCATCTCGGATTGTATTTCCGCAGGTGAATGTACGCGGGATCTGGGTGGCAATTTGAACACCGGTGAAGCGGGTGCCGCGGTCAGAAACAGATTCGCGCAAAACAGGTCATCGGCAGCGGCAAATGCTTAAGATCGCTCAGGAATATTTACGACGCTCTTTGACGGCACCGCTGTATGACCTGGTGCGCCGCACACCGCTGGACCGGGCGCCGACCTTATCCGCCCGCATCGGCCATACGCTGTGGCTGAAACGCGAGGATATGCAAAACACCTATTCCTTCAAGTTGCGTGGCGCGCATAACTGCATCCGGCAACTGTCCGAGGACGAACGCAGCAAGGGCGTGGTGGCGGCCTCCGCGGGCAACCATGCCCAGGGTGTGGCGATGTCGGCCCGTGAACTCGGTGTCAAGGCGACCATTTTCATGCCGGTGACGACACCCGAAATCAAGGTCCGCGCGGTGCGGGCGCTGGGCGCGGATATCAGGCTTTGCGGCGATGATTACGACAAGGCCTGTGAGATGGCGATCGAATTCAGCACCCAGAGCGGTGGCTATTTTATCCACCCGTTCGACAACGCCGATGTCATCGCAGGGCAGGGTACGCTCGGTGTGGAAATCACCCAGCAACTCGAGACACCCCCTGGCGCCATCTTTATACCGATTGGCGGCGGTGGCCTGGCTGCGGGCGTGGCGGCAACTGTCAAGGCGGTTTACCCGCAGGTTCGTATCATCGGTGTTGAACCGGAGGACGCCGCCAGCATGCGCGCGGCGCTGGCCGCTGGCCACCCCGTGGATATTGGCACCA
>DATCZY010000434.1:0-3672 GCA_036525655.1 Lysobacterales bacterium
TTCGAATATCGGCGATGACCACAAGGAGTACTTTGCCGGCGAGGCGGCTTTGAAGGCAGGCGGCAAAGCCAACACGATGAACCAGTTTGGCTGAGATTTTGGCTTAAGGGTCGTTTGAGAAGGGTGGGCCCAGGTCCACCCTTTTTTTGTTGGGGTACACCTGCCTGGATCCAATTCAGGGGTAAACCGGGTCAGAGCAACTAACTCTGGCATTTTGCTCTGACCCCATACCCCCCTTTTTGGAACAACCACCCGTGCACGCCGGAAGGTGTCTAATCAGATTCGGAATCACCGCGGGGTGTCAGTTTTAACAAGCGCCCGCCATCATTGTCTTCGAGGACCCAGATGGCGCCGTCGGGGCCCTGTTCCACTTCGCGGATACGCTTGCCCATGTCATATCGGGCAACTTCCCGGGCGTTGTCCCCATCTATCTCAACCAGGATGATTGCGCGTGAGGCAAGCCCGGCAATCAGTGCATCGCCCTTCATATCGGGAAACAGGTCGCCCGAGTAAAAAGTGATGCCGCCGGGAGCAATCGTTGGAATCCAGGCGATTTTGGGTGCCTCGAATTCCGGCCTCGTGTCATGGTCGGGGATTTCATCGCCGTTGTAGTGATCGCCCTCGGAGACGATCGGGTAACCGTAGTTGGCGCCCTTGATGATCAGGTTCATCTCGTCGCCGTGCAACGGCCCCATCTCGTGGTTCCACAAGCGCCCCTGTGCGTCGATCATCAGCCCCAGCGGGTTGCGGTGACCGAGACTCCATATCTGTGCCGTCACGTCACCCTCCGCGAAAAACGGATTATCCTCAGGCACCGAACCATCGTCACGCAGACGAACGATTTTCCCCAGGTTGCCGTTCATTTGCTGGGCGGGGACAAATTTCTGCCGTTCACCTGAAGAGATAAAAAGATAACCGTCGCGATCGAAAATCATGCGGTGACCGTAATGCCCATCGTCGGTCACCTTGGGGTTTTGTCGCCAGATGACCCTGGCGTCCCTGAAAAAGCTGTTGCGCTCGCCAATTTCCAGGCGGCCACGTGCGACAGCCGCACCACGCACATTACCTACACCAGCCTCGGCATAACTGAGGTAAATGAGTCCATTGTTGGCATAGTCAGGATGCAGGATCACGTCACCCAGACCGCCCTGGCCACGATAATCCACGTTTGGAATGTCTTCAACGGGGCGTGACTTCGCACCCTCCTGGGTCACGATGTATAAGCGGCCACGCTTTTCGGTTACCAGCATACGACCATCCGGGAGAAAGGTCATTGCCCATGGCTCATTGAAACTGGCCACCTCCTTGACCGCGAACGGTGAATCCTGTGCTATTGATGCTGTAGACAGGCAAAGCAGAACGACCATGCTGATCAATCGACCCATTAATGTACTCCCGAGTGAATTCAAAACAATTGCTAGTGGCGCTCACTGTAACAATCTATCGGAATATCGGCAAACATGGCGCGTATGCACCCCTTGAATCCCCGGTTGCAATACAAGGGCGTTGCATTAGGATACTTCGATGATTACTGCACTTTTCCTCGCGGCCTTAATGCAAGTGAGCCCTGCCGCTCAAGACGAGCCGTCTGCGTCGCACGAACAAAAAGACCCGGCCCCGACAGCCTACGATTCAATACCCGTCATTGAAGTGCGTTCACAACGTCACACTGTCACTGCGGCCGTTGACAGCAGTATCAGCGTTCTTTCATCCGGCGAAATCGACCTGGTGGCTCCCAGGCATCCCAACGAGATTTTGAACCGTGTTCCGGGCGCCTGGGTATCGGCGGGGTCCGGTCAGGAGCACCTGACGGCGATCCGGTCTCCGGTGCTGACAGGCGCGGGCGCTTGTGCCGCATTCATGGTTTTGGAGGATGATGTGCCCACGCGTCCCTCCGGCTTTTGCAACGTGAATCAATTGCTCGAAGTCAATCTCGCCCAGGCGGCCTGGATCGATGTACTGCGCGGACCGGGAACGGTGACCTATGGTTCGAATGCGCTCAATGGCGCCATCGCCGTATTGACCCCGGGCCCCGCCAGCGAACCCTACTCAGAGTTTTTCCTGGAAGCCGGATCTGACAGTTATTATCGTGGTGGACTCGCGCTGTCGGGTGCACACGCCGCATTGCAGGGGAATTTTACCGATTCCGGCAGTTTCAGGGATGATGAGAGCTTCAGGCACGGACTGCTGAATGCGCAGGTCACGCACACCGCCGGCAAGGTCTCCATGCGGACGTCTTTTGCCTTCGCGCAACTGGACCAGGATACGGCAGGCTACATCCCGGGCAGGAATGCCTACAGGGATGAGAATTTACGCACGCAAAACCTGAACCCGGAGGCTTACCGTAAGGCCCGGGCGATCCGTTTATCCAGTCGTTGGAACTGGTTGACGGGCAGCGGCAACGAGGTGGAACTGATTCCATACGCACGCAGCAGCCGCATGGAGTTCCTGCAGCACTTCCTGCCTGGCAAACCCCTGGAGGAAAATGGTCAGAACTCGGCGGGTATGCTTCTCAGCTGGTCTAACGAACACGACCTGTCAGCGGGTCTTGACCTGGAATGGGCCGAGGGTGATCTCACGGAGTTCCAGGAAAGCCCGCTCGAATCAGGCTCGAACTTCCTTAGAGAAACACGTCCTGCAGGCTTGCATTACGACTATTCGGTTAAGGCCATTACATTCGCCGGCTGGCTGCAGTGGCAACATGAGCTTCAGACCGGTCTGCAACTGACAGCGGGCATCAGGGCCGAACACCTGATTTACGACTACAACAACCTCATGCCGGACGGTAACACGCGTGATGATGGTACCGAATGCGGTTTCGGTGGTTGCCTGTACACGCGTCCGGCTGACCGGCGTGACCATTTCACCAACCTGTCACCGGAACTGGGTCTCAGTTTTAACCTGACCGATCAGCAAATGCTGTACCTCCGCGCCGCCAGGGGTTACCGCGCACCCCAGGCCACCGAACTTTACCGTTTGCAAAGCGGGCAAACCGTTGCGGATCTCGAATCAGAAACCCTGGATTCAGTCGAGGTCGGCCTGAAAGGTTTGACCGACAGGCTGGCGTATGAACTGACGGCTTACCTGATGCGCAAGCGACATTTCATTTTTCGGGATGCCAACGGCTTCAATATCAGTGACGGCAAGACCAGGCACCTGGGGCTGGAGTCACAATTGAACTGGCAGGTGACGGATGCACTCGCTTTCAATGCAAACCTGTCCTGGGCGCGGCACGAATATGATTTTAACCGCGACCTCGGCGGCAGTGAAGTTATTCTCAGGGGAAATGAAATCGACACGGCGCCAGCATGGCTGGGCGGTCTGCAGCTGGAATGGCGGGGAGTACCGGGCCGGGCGCTCGAAGCCGAATGGGTCTACCAGGGTGGTTATTATCTGGATGCGGCCAATGCGCACCGTTATCCCGGTCACAGCCTGCTAAACCTGCGTGGCTCGATCGTTTTCGGGAATCATCGTCACCAGGCATCGCTGCGTCTGACCAACTTACTGGATATTCGTTATGCCGAGAGGGCGGACTTCGCGTTTGGCGCCTACCGGTATTTTCCGGGCGCCGGTCGCCGCATCAGCCTGGAATGGAAGTACATGCGCTAACCGGGTCGTGAGCCGACCACGGCCGGTAACGATTAATGAATGAGCGGCAAACCGGGGTCATGT
>DATCZY010000435.1:0-2329 GCA_036525655.1 Lysobacterales bacterium
GGCAATGGCCGCTGCGGAACCGCCAGAGGAGCCGCCGGGCACGCAGTTGATATCCCAGGGATTTTTCACCGGGCCGTAGTAGCTGGTTTCGTTGGAGGAGCCCATGGCGAACTCGTCCATATTGGTTTTGCCCAAGATGACGGCGCCAGCATTGGCGAAGTTTTCGACCACGGTGGCGTCGTAGGGCGGCACGAAATTGTCGAGCATTTTTGAGCCGCAACTGGTGCGTACACCATTGGTGCAAAAGATGTCCTTGTGGGCCATCGGCACACCGCAGAACAGTGGGGCGTTGCCGATGGCCCGCTGCTGGTCGGCGGCCGCGGCACTGACCAGCGCCGCTTCGGCTGTGACGGTGATAAAGCTGTTGTACTGACCGTCCATCTGCTGGATGCGGTCAAGAAAATGACGAGTGATTTCCACACTGGAAAAATCGCCGCGGTTCAGTCCGGCAATAATGTCGGCAAGCGTTTTGTTATGCATGGCTGATCGGCTGCCTCACTCGATCACTTTCGGGACCAGATAAAGGCCCGCTTCGGTGGCGGGGGCGATTGCCTGAAAGGCCTCCCGCTGGTTGGTTTCGGTCACCACATCGGGGCGCAGGCGCTGCACCGCATCGGTAGGGTGGGCCATGGGCTCGACGCCCTCGGTATCGGCGGCCTGCAACTGGTCCACCAGCGCCAGCACGTCGGCGATGCTGCGGGTGGTCTCGGCGATGGTCGCTTCATTGAGTTCGATGCGCGCCAGTTCTGCGAGCTTTTCGATGTCTGCACGTTCGATAGTCATGGTATAGTTTCTGCGCTGTGAACAGAGACGGCCAGAACCTGATTTTCGGCCTGACGAAATGAGGGGCGTAAGTTACCACATCCGCTTCGACAGGGGTACTGTGAAACGGCATTCCAGTTGTGATTTTTCTACGGGATCAAGGACTTAAACCTTGCCCTCAACGCCTGCGATTGATAGAGTCGCGGGTTTTCGGAACCATCGGTCGGGTGCATTGCCGCGTCTGGCCAACAAGGGAAAAGATAGATGTTTAAACGACTGCGCGGTGTTTTCTCCAACGACCTGTCCATCGATCTGGGCACCGCCAATACACTGATTTACGTACGTGATAAGGGCATTGTGTTGAATGAGCCGTCCGTGGTTGCTATTCGTCACCAGCACGGCCAGAAAGTTGTCGAGGCCGTGGGTGTGGAAGCAAAGCGCATGCTTGGCCGCACACCGGGCAACATTACCGCCATTCGCCCCATGAAAGACGGTGTTATCGCCGACTTTCAGGTCACTGAAAAAATGCTGCAGCACTTTATCAAGAAAGTGCATTCCCACAGTTTGATTCCGCCGAGCCCGAGAGTACTGATCTGTGTGCCCTGTATGGCCACCGAAGTGGAAAAGCGTGCCATCCGTGAGTCCGCCTACAGTGCTGGCGCACGGGAAGTGTTCCTCATTGAGGAGCCGATGGCGGCGGCGATCGGTGCTGGAATGCCGGTGGATGAGGCGTGCGGGTCCATGGTAGTGGATATTGGTGGCGGTACGACGGAGATTGCCATCCTGTCCCTGAATGGCGTGGTGTTCTCTGATTCCGTGCGTATCGGCGGCGACCGCTTTGATGAATCCATCAGCAATTTTGTGCGCCGCAAATACGGCAGTGTGATTGGTGATACCACCGCTGAACGTATCAAGATGGAAATCGGCAGTGCCTACCCGGCCAGCGAAGTGCGCGAGATAGACGTGCGCGGTCGCAATTTGGCAGAAGGGGTGCCGAAGAGCTTTACCCTGAACAGTGACGAAATTCTCGAGGCATTGCAGGAGCCTCTGGCGGCTATCGTGCAAGCGGTCAAGCGGGTGCTGGAACAGTCGCCGCCTGAGTTGGCCTCGGACATCGCCGAAACGGGCATTGTCTTGACGGGTGGCGGTGCCTTGCTTCGCGATCTGGATCGGTTGCTGACCCACGAAACCGGCCTGCCGGTGATTGTGGCGGAAGATCCGCTGACCTGTGTTGCCCGTGGCGGCGGCAAGGCGCTGGAAACAATGGAGAAACGTCGCATGGATGTCATGTCATCCTGACGACGGGGTCTCTGTTCCAGCCCCAGGAACCTGTTTAATCACTGCGGAGTAGCCCTATCAAAAACCTTTTTTCCAAGGGTTCTTCTCCGGCGCAGCGTGTGCTGTTGTTGGTGGCTGCCGCGCTGTTGCTACTTTTTCTCGACAGTTTCACTCCTTGGTTGCAGCCTGCCCGTAAGTGGCTGGCGGAAGCGACGGTGCCTCTCTACTGGGTGACCAGCCTGCCTTATCGTCTTAGTGAATACGGTGATGAATCCGTGGTGGGCCGTCT
>DATCZY010000436.1:0-4845 GCA_036525655.1 Lysobacterales bacterium
AAAGTAGGTCACAAAAATGTAGCCCATGCCGAGCGGGATAACGACGTCTTTGAAAAATGGCACGATCAGGCCGGTCTCAGCCGGTGACTGCGTGGTTGCGTACAGGTAAATCGCCGCGCCGAGGCCGATGATCGATTGAAACAGGTACTTCCAGCGCGCCGCCAGACCGGCGGAATCCTGCAGCACCAGCTTTTTATAGTCATCAACCCAACCGATCACGCCGAAGGACAGGGTCACCAGCAGGACCGTCCAGATATAACGGTTGCTCAGGTCTGACCAGAGCAGGGTGGAAACGACGATTGAAAATAAAATCAGTGCGCCGCCCATGGTCGGGGTGCCGGCTTTCGAAAAATGCGACTCCGGGCCCAGTTTCCTGATCGGCTGGCCCACCTGCTTTTTGACCAGGCGGCGGATGAACGACGGGCCCAGTACCAGTGATATCGCCAGCGCCGTCAAAGCACCGAGGATACCGCGCAACGTGATGTAGGCGAATACATTGAAATCCGGGTTGATCGAGGCCAGCCATGTGAAAAACTCCAGTAACATTAGCCGGCTACCCCCTGCTGATCCTGTCCATTGGAAATCGCCTGCACGACGTGCTCCATACCCATCGAGCGGGAGCCTTTGACCAGGCAGGTCACCCCGGGTTTGAGTTCTGCACGCAAGGCATCGATGAGGCTGTCCCTGCTGTCGAAATGCACGGCGCTGTCACCGAATGCATCCACCGCAGCCGTGCTGGCCTCGCCCAGTGCGAACAGGCGCTTGACGCCGAGGGAACGCGCCGCATCGCCCAGTTCCGCGTGCATCTTGCGGCTGTCGCTGCCGAGTTCTTTCATGTCGCCCATGACCAGCCATTGTTCACCGCTTTGGTTGGCGAGCACCTGCAAGGCTGCGTACAGCGAGGCGGGATTGGCGTTGTAGGTATCATCGATGACGGTCCAGCCTTTGCTCGCACGTTTCAGACTGAGCCGGCCCGGCACCGGTGAAACTGTTTCCAGCCCGGTCTTGATAAGGGCAAGCGGGATATCCAGGGCCAGGCAAACCGCGGTTGCTGCCAGCGCATTGGTCAGGTTGTGCTGGCCGGGCAGCGGCAAACGCAGCGGGAACTCCCCGACCGGCGTCATGACCACGACTTCGCCGCCATCCTGGCGCGCCCGCACGTGGTCATTGCCTTCACCGTTAAAATAAATAATTTTTTCAGCCTTGTTGATGCCCAGCCACAACTCGACCCAGGGTTCAGCTGCATTGATAATCGCCGTGCCATCGGCGGGCAACGCGGCGTACATCTCGCCCTTGGCGCGGGCCACACCGTCTATGCTGATAAAACCCTGCAGATGCGCCGGGCCGACATTGGTTATCACGCCAACTTCCGGTCGTGCGATGCCGGCCAGGTAAGCGATGTCGCCCGGGTTGCTGGCGCCCATTTCAAGCACCGCGTAATCGTGCGATTTTTTTAACTGGAATAGGGTCAGCGGCAAGCCCAGTTCATTGTTGTAATTACCCCGGGTCGCCAGCACCTTGCCGGCTTGCCTGAGGATATTGGCCACCATCTCCTTGACCGTGGTTTTGCCATTGCTGCCGGTGATGCCGATGACCCGCGCGGGGCATTGCCCACGCCAGTATCCGGCGAGGACACCGAGCGCCTTGAGCACATCGGCTACCTGCAGGGTCGGCAGACTTTGCGGCACAGGGCGACTGACCAGGGCGGCAACCGCACCGCGGTCTATCGCCTGCTGAATATAGTCGTGGCCATCGACCGTCTGGCCGGGCAATGCCGCAAACAGCATGCCCGGTATGATTTGCCGGCTATCGGAGGTGATGCCGGTAAACGTGACGTCATCCTGCAACGGGACGCATTTCAACAAATCCGCGGCCTGGTTCAGAGTCATCTGTATCATGCCGCATCTCCCAAGGCATGCAGGATCACGTTCTCATCGCTGAACGGTATTCTGTCTCCGCCGATTTCCTGCCAGGTCTCGTGGCCCTTGCCGGCGACCAGCACCACGTCACCGGGTTTACAATTTGCGATGGCGCGACGTATCGCTGCCGCCCGGTCGGGTTCGATGGTTGCCCTGCCCGGCTGCTCGAGGCCGGCGATCACGTCTTCGATGATCTTGCTGGCGGATTCATTTCGCGGGTTGTCGCTGGTGACGAAGACATCATCGGCCAGCATTTCCGCCGCACGGCCCATTTGCGGCCGCTTGCCCTGATCGCGGTTGCCACCGCATCCAAAGACGCATACCAGCTTGCCGCTGAGATGGGCCCTGACCGCGTTGAGCGCGCTCTCCAGTGCATCGGGTGTATGTGCATAATCGACGACCACCACCGGTTGGCCCGCTTGCCCGCCCATACGCATCATCCTGCCCGGCACCGGCTGCATGACTTCGATCTGGTGTAGCACAACGTGCCACGGCATACCCATCAGGATCAGCGTTCCAGCGGCCGCCAGTAAATTCGAGACGTTAAAAGCGCCCAGCAAACTCGTGTGTACTTCCTCCGAGCCCCATGGCCCGGTTATGCGGATGGTCATGCCGTCGATATCAACGGAACGGATCTTGGCCCGGAGTTCCGCGCCCTTGTGCAGACCGAAACTGAGCATTTGCATACCGCCATTCAACTCACCAAACCATTGCCGGCCATAGGCGTCATCGTGATTGATAATCGCGAAAGACGGTGCATGGTCGGTAAACAGGCGCCGCTTGGCCGCCGCGTATTCCGCCATATCGGCGTGGTAATCGAGGTGGTCGCGGCTCAGGTTGGTGAAAATCGCGGCGTCAAATTGAACAGTCTGGCAACGGTGCTGTTGCAGCGCATGCGAGGAAACCTCCATGGCCAGGCGCTCGACACCCGCCTTGACACAGTCGGAAAGCACATGCTGCAGACGCAACGCGTCGGGTGTCGTACGGTCACCACTTTGCAGGTGGCCCACCGGGCCATAACCCAGCGTGCCCACCATACCGGCATGGCCGTAAACCCGTTGCCAGGACTGGGCGAGAAAGTGGGCAACGGAGGTTTTTCCGTTGGTGCCGGTTACACCGGCGATCTGCATTTGTTCCGAAGGGGCCGCATAGAACCGTGATGCCAGTTCACCGAGCCTGTCGCCCAAACCGGCAACTCTTATCGCCGGCACACCCAATTCGGGGACGTCCTGTAAACCATCGTGAATCACTGCCGCCGCGCCGGCAGCCACCGCCGCCCGGGCGTAATCCAGACCATGGCCCAGCTGGCCTTTTACCGCCACGAAGGCTTCACCCGGCTGGATGCTGCGGTTATCGAGACCGATACCGGTCAGCCTGACTGCAGGCACGCCATCGACCCAACCTTCCAGCAATTCATGTAAGTTCATGGCCAAGGTCAGTCCTCCGCCATGTTGTCAGGGTCAACCGCTTCGACCAGCATGTTCTGGTAGTCGTCCGGCGGTATGTTCAAAATACGCATGGCGCCGGTCATGACCTCGGAAAACAGGGGTGCGGCGACCAGTCCGCCGTAATACTCATCACCGGTCGGGTCATTGATCACAACCACGCAAACCAGGCGCGGGTTACTCGCCGGACCAAACCCGGCAAAGCTCGACACATACCTCGCGGCAGCGTACCCGGAAGCGCTGGCTTTGTGCGATGTTCCGGTTTTGCCGGCGATACGATAATTGGTAACACGGGCCTTGCTGCCGGTCCCTATGGACGTTGTCACCGTCTCCAGCATCTTTGCAACCTCGTGGGCAACTTCGGGATCGATTGCGGAGATGGGCGGGTTGTGGGAGCCCTCGATAAAGGCAGGCTGACGCAATTTGCCGCCGTTGGCGATCGCTGCATAGGCCTGTGCCAGCTGCAGAGGCGTGGCGGAAACGCCGTAACCATAGGAAATGGTCGCCTGCTCCAGGCGCCTCCAGCGGCGGTGGTTGCGCAGCACCCCGGCGGACTCACCGGGGAAGCCCGTACCGGTCGCCTCGCCAAAACCCATACGGCTGTAGGTGTCCCACATCTGTTCCGGTTCCAGTTGGAGCGCCAGTTTTGTCACCCCGACATTGCTTGATTTTGTCAGCACACCGGTCACATCCAGCAGGCCGTAATTGTTGTGGTCACGTATGGTGTGGCGGGAGACCGTGATATAACCCGGCGACGTTTCCACCGGTGTCGCGGGGGTCGCGATACCATTTTCCAGCACGGAGGCAATCGCGATGGGCTTCATGACCGAACCCGGCTCGACGACATCGGTCACCGCGCGGTTGCGCATGCCGTCGGTGTCGTGCCCCGGGTCATTGGGGTTATAGGACGGTTGATTGACCATCGCCAGCACTTCACCGGTATCGACATCGAGCACCACCACGCTGCCTGAACGCGCACCGTGCTTAAGCACCGTGCTTTTCAGTTCGCGGTAAGCCAGGTACTGCAAACGCTTGTCGATGGAGAGGCGCAGGTCATTGCCCGGAACCGACTCTTTGACCAGTTCCACTTCTTCCACCGTCTGGCCTTTGCGGTCCTTGATGACGCGCTTTGAGCCCGGACTGCCGGCCAGCCAACTGTCATAGGCCAGTTCCAGACCCTCCTGTCCCACATCGTCGATATTGGTAAAACCGATGACGTGGGCCGTGACCTCCCCTGCCGGGTAAAAGCGGCGGTATTCCTTCTGCAGGTTGACGCCGGGGATGTTCAACGCGCGGATTTGCTCGGCCACGTCCGGGTTCAGACGCCTGCGCAGCCAGACAAATTCCTTGCCCGAGCGTTGCGTCAGCTTGCGTTCCATTTCTTCCGGATTGGCTTTTAACAGACCGGCGAGCGGCTTGATATTCTCGGGGTATTCGAGCAATTGACCGGGATGTACCCAAATGGAGTCAACCGGGGTGCT